>CAMLLJ010000109.1 GCA_946480845.1 uncultured Gemmatimonadota bacterium | reverse complement strand
GCCATGTTGTTCAGCAGCGCCCGCTTGTGGCTGGAGGTGCGGGAGAGCTGGCGGCCCTTGGCGCGGTGGCGCATGTCAGACCTCTCCGGTGCCCGCGGAGGGCTGGGCCATCGGGGCGACGCCGGGCCGGACCACCCGCAGCTCGCCGTCGGTCTCCTCGAAGCCCATGCCGAAGTTGAGCCCCTCGCGCTGCAGCAGCTCGGCGATCTCGCTCAGCGCCTTCTCGCCGACGTTCTTGACCTTGAGCAGGTCGTCCTCGGAGAACTCGACCAGGTCCCGGAGGGTCCGGATGTTCGAGTTCTTGAGCGAGTTGAGCGAGCGGACCGAGAGGCCGAAGTCGTCGATCGGCTGGCCCAGCCGGTCGCGCAGGCTGCCGCCTGCGGCGGACGGCGCGCCGGCGTCATCGCGCATGACCGGCACCTTGCCGAAGTCGACGAAGAAGCGGAAGTGCTCCTGCGCGAGGGCGGCGGCGTAGGCCACGGCATCCTCGGGGGAGATGGTGCCGTTGGTCTCGATCGACACGGTCAGCCGGTCGTAGTCGGTGCGCTGGCCCACGCGCGTCTCCGACACGGTGAAGTTGGCGCGGCGGACCGGGTTGTAGATCGCGTCGATGCGCACCAGGTCGATGGGGAGCGAGCGGTCAGCCGGGTGCAGCTCGGACTCGACGTAGCCGCGCCCCTTGTTGACGTAGAGCTCCATCGAGACGTCCCGGTCGTCCTGCAGCGTGAAGAGCAGGTGGTCGGGATGCACGACGGTGACCGAGCCGTGCGGCTGGATGTCGCGCGCGTAGACCGGCCCCGCGCCCTCGCGCTTGATGTGCAGGACGGCCTCGTCCACCTCGGGATCGAGCACGAGGGTGAGCGACTTGAGGCGCTGCACGATCTGGTGCACGTCCTCGAGGACGCCGGCCACCGTCTGGTGCTCGTGCACGACGCCGTCGAGGCGGAAGCCCCAGACCGCGGTGCCGCGGAGCGACGACAGCAGCAGGCGGCGCAGCGTGTTGCCGAGGGTGTAGCCGAAGCCGCGCTCCAGCGGCTGGAGGCGGAACTCGGCGATGTTCGGGTTGTCCTCCCGCTTCGTCATCTCGACGAGGTGCGGACGGACCAGGCCGGTCAGGTCGATGCTCATGGTCACTTCGAGTACAGCTCGACGATGAGCTGCTCCTGGGCGTTGACGGGAATCGCGTCGCGCGTCGGGATCTCGACGACGCGGCCGGCGGCCTTGTCGGCGTCGACCGTGAGCCAGCTGACGGGCTGCCCGCGCGAGGCGAGCTCCTGGGCGGCGCGGACCGCGAGAAAATCGCGGCTGGCCGGGGCGACACGCACTTCGTGGCCCGGCGTCACGTGGTACGACGGGATGTCCACGCGGCCGCCGTTGACTTCGACGTGCCCGTGGCGGATGAGCTGGCGCGCCGCCTTGCGGCTGGCCGCGAAGCCCATGCGATAGACGATGTTGTCGAGCCGGGTCTCGAGCGCGATGAGCAGGTTGGTGCCCTTGACGCCCGGCTGCAGCGTGGCCGACTCGAACAGGTTGCGGAACTGCCGCTCGGTGAGCCCGTACATGCGCTTCACCTTCTGCTTCTCACGCAGCTGCTTGGCGTACTCCGACGCCTTGCGCGGGCGGCCGCCCCCGGCCTGGCCGTGCTGGCCGGCGGGATAGGGACGGCGCTCGACCGGGCACTTCTCGGTGAGGCACTTGGCGCCCTTGAGGAACAGCTTGGTGCCTTCGCGGCGGCACTGCCGGCAGCTCGGGCCAGTGTAGCGTGACATGGATCAGACCCGCCGCTTCTTGGGCGGACGGCACCCATTGTGGGGAATCGGGGTGACGTCGCGGATGGAGACGACCCGGAGGCCGACCGAGGCGAGCGCCTGGATGGCCGACTCGCGGCCGCTGCCCGGGCCCTGCACCCGCACGTGCACGCGGCGCAGCCCGAGGTTCATCGCCTCGCGGCCGCAGTTCTCGGCCGCCACGGTGGCGGCGAAGGGCGTGCTCTTCTTGGAGCCCTTGAAGCCCGCCTTGCCGGCGGTGCCCCAGGTCAGCGCGTTGCCGCGCATGTCCGTGATGGTGATCAGCACGTTGTTGAACGTGGCCGAGATGTGGGCGATGCCCTCGCTCTCGACGACCTTCTTCGACTTCTTGCCGCCCGTCGTCGGCTTCACAGGAGCTGTCATTTACTTCTTCGTCACTTTCTTCTTGCCGGCGATGGCGCGGCGGGGGCCCTTCTTGGTCCGGGCGTTGGTGTGCGTGCGCTGACCGCGCACCGGGAGCCCGCGGCGGTGGCGGATGCCGCGGTAGCTCCCGATGTCCATCAGGCGCTTGATGTTCATGGCCACTTCGGTGCGGAGCGCGCCCTCGACCTTCACCGAGCGCTCGATGAACTGGCGCAGCCGCGCCACTTCCGCGTCGGAGAGATCGCGCACGCGCGTATCCGCGGACACCCCCGCCTCACCCAGGATGCGCACACTGGTGGGCCGGCCGATGCCGAAGATGTAGGTCAGGGCGATCTCGACTCGCTTCTCGCGCGGAAGGTCCACGCCGGCAATGCGCGCCATGATCAGCCCTGCCGCTGCTTGTGCTTGGGATTGCGCTTGCAGATGATGCGGACCACGCCCTGCCGCTTGATCACCTTGCAGTGCTCGCAGATCGGCTTCACACTCGAACGAACCTTCATAACCTGAGACATCCCCCGAGCCGAATGGCCATTTTAAGGACTAGCTTTGCATAATACTCACGGGTCGGAAGTGACGCAAGGGAACCGGGTTGGACCCGCCTGACCGATCCGCGCTCCGCACTACCAGCCGCCCGCCCCGTTCGCGCAACTCCTCGGTGATCCAGCTTACAGAAACTACAAAACTTCCTTGACTAATTGTACTAGAGTTCAGTAGTATGTACTCCCATTCCGGAGTACGGTCGCCGCCACCCGGCGAACCCAGGAGAATAAACCCATGCCACGCATCACGTTCCGACGCCTTCGCGGATTTGGCGCTGCCTTGGGCGGCCTGGCCGCGATGGCTGGCCTCGCCTGCACCGACGCCACGACGTCCCCGCAGGCGGGCCGCCAGGCCGAAATGGCGCCCGGCCGCCTCAATCCTCAGCATGTCGCCCAGGGCCAGGAGACGTTCCGGTTCGATACCTACGGCAACGAGACCTTCTGGACCGACACGCTCGCACTCCACCAGGAGATCCAGGCCTCGCTCAGTCCCCGCAAGGCGCTCGAGCTCGGTCTCAAGGTTGACGCCGAGGCCCTCCCGGCGGAGATCGTTGCCGGCATCAAGGCGGGCACCGTGGACCTGGACGCGCCGGCCACGACGGTGGCCCTGCTCGGCCTCGACGCCGTGGTCGGCGTCAAGGGCCAGGTCGACGCCGACGGGAACCTCGTCCGGGTCGGGGTGACCTGCGCGCTCTGCCACTCGACCGTGGACAACTCCTTCGATGCGGGCATCGGTCGCCGGCTCGACGGATGGCCCAACCGCGACCTGTCCGTCGGCGCGATCGTCGCCCTGTCCAAGGCGCTCACGGCGGAGCAGCGGGCCGTGTACGAATCGTGGCCCGCCGGCAAGTACGATCCCCGCTTCAACCAGGACGGGAAGAACATTCCCGTGGTGCTGCCGCCGGCCTTCGGCCTTCGCCACGTCCAGCGCGAGCTGTACACCGGCGACGACGTGGTCTCCTACTGGAATGCCTACGTCGCGATCACCCAGATGCACGGGCACGGGCGCTTCACCGATCCGCGCATCGGCGTGACCGTGGACAACCCGCCGGACCTCGTCTCGTCGAAGCTCGATGCCCTGCGCGCCTACCAGTTCAGCCTGGCCACGCCGGAGCCCGCTGCCGGCAGCTATGATGTCGCTGCGGCGCGGCGCGGCCGCGCCGTCTTCAATGGCAAGGCGCGCTGCGCGGACTGCCACCTCGGCGGCGCGCTGACCGATGTCAACACCGGCAAGCTGTACACGGCGGCCGAGGTCGGGCAAGACGGGTCCTACGCCGAGCGCAGCGTCACGAAGCGCTTCCGCACCACGCCGCTGCGCGGGCTCTGGAACCCGCCACAGCTCGACGGCCCGTACTTCCACGACGGCAGCGCGGCGACGCTGGAGGATGTGGTGCAGCACTATGTCGAGCTGATGGGACTGACGCTCACGACGCGGGAAAGGGCCGACCTCGTCGAGTACCTGAAGTCGCTGTAAGGCAGGAGACTACCGGACCGCCCCGGGCGGCGCGCCGCCGGCGCTCGCGGCCAGCTCCGCGTACGCCGCCTCGGGATCGGGAGCCGCCAGGATCGGCCTGCCGACGACCAGGTGCGTCGCACCGCTGGCGGCAGCGGTGGCGGGGTCGGCGGTCCGGGTCTGGTCTCCCGCCGCATCACCCGCCCTGCGGATGCCGGGCACGACGACCAGCGCGCCCGGCCCCGCGAGCGCCCGCACCCGCGCCGTCTCCTGCGGCGAGCAGACCACCCCATCGAGCCCCGCGTCCAGGGCCGCCCTCGCGAGCCGATCGACTTCGCGCGCGAGGTCGGTCCCTTCCCGCCCGGTCGCCCGGTCGTATTCGCCGGCCGAGTGCGAGGTGAGCACCGTGACGCCGACGAGGGCGAGCGCCCCATCCGCCGCGGTTGCCGCCGCGCGCATCATCGCCGGGCCGCCCAGCGCGTGCACCGTCGCCATCGACACGCCAAGCTCGCGTGCAGCGGAGACGGCGCCCGCCACCGTGTTGGGGATGTCGTGCCACTTGAGGTCGAGGAAGACATCGAGGCCGCGGTCCACCAGCCCGCGCACGAACCCGGGCCCGGCCCGGGTCATCAGGATGGAGCCGACCTTCACCCAGCGGAGGCCAGGGAGCCGCTCGAGCAGCCGCTCCGCCTCCGCGGCGGACGGAACGTCGAGGGCGACGATGATCTCAGCCATGGGCGCGCTCCAGCTCGCGGACGATGCGCTCCGGCAGGCGCGGGTCGGCGAGGGCGGCGGTCCCGATGCCGACCAGCGTGGCGCCCGCGCGGAGGTACTGCTCCACGTCTGCCGCGCTCCGTATCCCGCCGAGGCCGATCACCGGCATGCCGCCGGTCCGCTCGAGCACGCGGCTCACCGCCAGGACACCGACCGGAAGCAGCACCGGCCCGCTCACCCCGCCGCTGCCGTTGCCCAGCCGCTGGGTCGCCCCGTGATAGAGTGACCCGGGAATCGTGTTCACGACGGAAATCGCGTCGGCGCCCGCGTCGCGCGCGACCACTGCCATCCCGGCGATGTCCGGGAGCACGGGTGAGAGCTTCGCGGCGAGCCCGCGGCGTGTGGCGCGCCGGCAGGCCGCCACGATCGCCGCGACCGACCCGGCATCCGCGCCGAACTCGATCCCGCCCGCGCTGGTGTTGGGACAGGAGAGGTTGAGCTCGTACGCCGTGATGCCCTCGACCTCCTCGAGCCCGGACACCACCTCGGCGTATTCGTCCACCGTGAACCCGACGACGTTGACCAGGATGCGCGCGCGGCGCAGCCGCCGGACCAGCGCCGGCAGCTCGTGGGTGCGGACGTGGTCGAGCCCGGGATTGGCGAGCCCCACCGAATTGAGCATCCCGCCCGCGAACTCGGCGACCCGCGGCGCGCGGTTGCCGGCCCGCGGCTCGCGGGACACCGCCTTGCAGACGATGCCGCCGAGCCGTTCGAGGTCCATCACGCCGTCGAGCTCGAGGCCGTAGCCTGCGGTGCCGGCGGCGAGCAGGACTGGGTTCTGGAAGCGGGTCCCGAAGAGGTCGCGGAAGAGCGGCCCGGCCGTCACCGGGGCGCGACGGTGGTGCCGGGCGTCCCCGGACGAGGGCGGACCTGCGCCGGGCGGGGACGGCGCTCCTGCAGTGTGTCCTTGGTGAGGACCGGCTCGCGCGCGGCGGCCGCCGCCACCGCGAAGGCGCCAAGCGAGTCCTCCAGCGCGAGCAGCTCCGGAACATCCTCGCCGCGCAGGCGGGCCACGTACGGACTCGCGGGATAGCGCGCGTCCAGCAGGCTGAGCAGGTCCGGCGTGGCGGGCACCAGCACTTCGGCCGCGAGCAGTGCCTTGGGGGCGTACGGCGAGTCGGGCCACTGCTCGGCGACGCTCCGGAAGAGGCCCGCCGCCAGCGGCACGGCGCCAAGGGAATCGCGCGCCGCCTCCGCGACCAGGAAGAGGCGGAGGTCTCCCTGCGGGGTGGCGGCCGTGATCGAATCGGCGCTCTGCACGCGGGCCACGACCCTGCTCAGGACGGCCGCTTCGGCGGCCAGCGGCCCGGTGGATTCGCGTTCGAGGGCGGCACGAATGCTGTCGAGGGCGGCCGGCTCGGACACCTGGGCCAGCGAGGTCCGCAGCAGGTGCATGCGCGCGGTCGCGGCGGCGCCTTCGTCGCCGCCCGATGCGGCCACCTGGGCCAGGCGCTGTTCCGCGCGCGCCGGGTCCACTGGACCGAGTCGGTGCGCGTCGTCCACGAGCCGGCGCGCGTTGAGGGCCGGCCGGCCGGCGAAGACCGGGGCGAGTCGATCCAGCAGGTGCGAGGCGGCCATCGGGTCGCGCCGTCCAAGCGATGCGAGCACCGAATCCCAGGGCGCCGTCGAGTCCCGGAGTGCGATGAGCGAATCCGCGAGCGCCGTCATCGCGGCGACGCTGCCGCTGGCGGCCCGCGCCAGGAGCCGCTCCTCCGTCGCGTCCCGACCGTCCATCCCCTCGAGCGTGGCGAGCGCTTCGTCGCCCCGCCCCGCCATGCGGAGTGACCGCGCCAGCGCGAGGCGGGTGGCCCGCTGCTCGCCGGCCGAGCCCTGGCCCATCAGCGCCGAGTAGCTCAGCGCCGCCGCGGCGTAGTCGCCGAGACTGAGGTCGCAGCGGGCCAGGTCGGCGCGGGCATCGCGGAGGTCGGCGGAATCGGTGAGCGTGGGCAGCGCGGCGCGGAGCATCGGGCGCGCGGCGGTACAGTCGTCGAGATGGGCGTGGGCCCGGCCGAGCAGGAGCTTCGCCTCGGCGGCGTACCTGCTGTCGGGGTGCCGGGCGAGCAGCGTCTCCGCCTTGACGGTGACCTGGCCCCAGAAGGCGTTCGCGTCGATGGTGCGCCCGTCGCGCTCGGCGCGCTCGGCATCGCTGCTCAGCCGGCGGGCATGGTACATCCCGTTATACGCGCAGCCGGCCAGGAGCAGGGCGGCGGCGAGCAGCGCGCGCCTCACCGGGTGCCCTCGCCGGCGGACTCGCCGGTCCGGCGCTCGAATTCGAGGAGGTAGCGCACGATGGCGTCGGCGACGGACGACGCGATCCGGCGCTGGCCGGTGGACGATCCGAGGAACTGCGCGTCGGTGCGGTGGGTGCTGAAGCCCATCTCGACGAGGACCGCCGGACGGCGGGCCGTATTGAGCACCGCGAGGATGTTCGACTGGCGCACGCCCAGGTCGCGCCCCGGATGGACCTCGCCGAGGTGATCCTGAATCAGCTCGCCGGCGCGCGCCGATTCGCGGAGGTATTCGTTCATCTGCAGGTCCTTCAGGATGAATCCGAGGCCGCCGCTGCCGCCGGTCACCGCGTCCGGGTCCTCGAAGCGGAGCGCCTCGTTCTCCATCCGGGCAATGCGGTTCGACTCCTCGGTGTTCTCCTCGCCGATGATGATCGTATGGAAGCCGTTGACGCTCCGGTAGTTCCGGTTGCGCCGGGTGTCGAGGGCGTCCACATGCAGGCTGACGAACAGGTCGCAGTCGGCCCCACACATGGGGGCGCGCTTGACCAGGTCGGGACGCACGTCGCTGGTGCGGGTCATGCGCACCCGGACGCCGCGCGCCTCGAGCTCGCGCCGGAGCAGCAGGGCCACCGCGAGCGTGACGTGCTTCTCCTTGAGCCCGCCGGGCAGGTAGAGGCCGGGATTGCCGTTGTCATCGCCGCCGTGCCCGGCATCGACCGTGACCACGTGGCCGGGCCGGAGCCCGTTGGGGAGCCGCGGGCCGGTGTAGGTGCCGGTGCCGGGGATGCCCGTCATGGCGACGTCGCGCGTGTCCGATGGCTGCGCCGCCACCGGGGCGGGGGCAGGCTTCCAGCCCGCTTCGGCGAGCCGGTAGGCGGCGGCATCCCAGGTGAACCGGCCCGGATAGACGGCCGGCAGCACCGCGGTGACGAAGTCGAGCGGCACGAAGAGCGTGTCCCGGAGCAGCGAGACCTCGCCGGCCATGGGGTGCACGCGGTTGTCGAGCACGTAGAACGACGCACCCACCAGCAGCTTGAGCGGCCGCTTCGCGATCACCACGTTGGCCCACGCGCCGGAAAGGCGGACTTCACCACCCAGCGCCAGCACCAGCGGCGAGGCGTAGAGCACCGGCGCGCCGGCATCGTCCAGCCGCACGGGGAGCTGGAGCTCGCCGCGCGTGGTCGCGATGGTGACCTGGGCCGGGGGCGCCGCCGGGACCGGCGGCCCCGATCCCGCGGCGCCCGCCAGCAGCAGCAGGAGGCCGGCCGCCGCGCTCACTGGCCGCGCCGCCCTGCCGCCACGGCCCGCGCGACCTCGCGGTCGGCGATGCGGCGCTTCAGGTCCTCGCGCTTGTCGTGCTGCTTCTTCCCGCGCCCCAGCGCGAGCGCGATCTTGGCCTTGCCCCGGCGGAAATAGAGCTCCAGCGGCACGAGGGTGAGCCCCTGCTGCTCGACCGAGCCGATGAGCCGGGCGATCTCCTTGCGGTGCAGGAGCAGCTTGCGGGAGCGGACCGGCTCGTGATTGTACCGGTTGCCCTGGGTGTACGGCGTGATGTTCATCCCCTCGAGAAAGACCTCCCCGTTGCGCACCCGGGCCCAGGCCTCCTTGATGGAGGCCTTCCCGTCCCGGAGCGACTTGACCTCGGTTCCGGACAGCACGATCCCCGCCTCCCACGTCTCGAGGACATGATAGTCGTGCGTCGCCTTGGGATTCCGGGCGACGGAGATCTTCCGCTCTGCGGCAGGGGGCTCGTTCTGGGCCACGGTGAGTACCTGAGCAAAGGATAGGCCGTGCTCGCGGACGGGTCAACGACCATGCTTGACGCGGGCGCCGCCACCCGGATAATTTGTCCGGCTCGCCGAAGTGGTGGAATTGGTAGACGCGCTGCGTTCAGGGCGCAGTGGGCGCAAGCCCGTGCGGGTTCGAGT
>CAMLLJ010000108.1 GCA_946480845.1 uncultured Gemmatimonadota bacterium | reverse complement strand
CCGCTGCCCGAGGCGCAGCTCGACCGGTTCATGTTCGAGATCGTGATGGAATACCTCGACGCCGACGACGAGGTCTCGGTGGTCCAGAGCACCACCGCGCTCCCCACGCACCGCCTGGAGCCGGCCATCCGCGGCGACGAGCTGCTCGCCTTCCACCGCCTGGTGCGGCAGGTGCCCGTGGCCGACGCGGTGGTGCGCTATGCGGTCGGCCTGGTGCGCGCGAGCCGGCCGGCGGAGGACGCGCCCGGTCCGGTGCGCGAGTGGGTGGCCTACGGCGCGAGCGTCCGCGCCGCGCAGTACCTCATCCTCGGCGGCAAGGCCCGCGCGCTCATGGATGGGCGCTACAACGTGAGCTTCGAGGACGTGCGCGCGCTCGCGCACCCGGTGCTCCGCCACCGCATCCTCACCAACTTCCACGCCCAGTCGGAACGGGTGAACACCGGGCAGATCATCGACCAGCTCCTGGCCGCCGTTCCGGTGCCCAGGTCGGGACTCTGACGGCATGCACGTCGCCCGCGCGCCCCACGCCCCCGCCGGCGCCCGGTTCGTCGATCCGCGCGTGCTGTCGCGCATCGCGAACCTGGAGCTGCTCGCGCGCACGGTGGTGGAGGGGTTCGTCAGCGGGCTGCACCGCTCCCCGCACCTCGGGCTCTCCACCGATTTCGCCGAGCACCGCCCCTACCTCCCCGGCGACGACCTGCGCCGGCTCGACTGGAAGCTCTGGGGCCGGACCGACCGCTTCTACCTGAAGGAATTCGAGGCCGACACCAACGCCGCGGTCTCGGTGCTCCTCGACTGCTCCCCCTCGATGCGCTACGCCAGCGGGCCGGTGAGCAAGCTCGACTACGGGCGCTACCTCGCGGCGTCGCTGCTCTGGTTCTCGCAGAGCCAGCGGGACCGCGTGGGGCTCGCCACCTTCGACCGCACCATCCTCGAGTTCGTGCCGCCGAGCACGCGGCACCTTCCCAACGTCCTGCATGCGCTCGACCGGGTGGAGCCGGGCGTGCAGGAGGCCCGGCGCGCGGCGCCGGGGCCCGGCATGGAGGCGCCGCGACGCGAGTGCTCGGAGCACCTGCGGCGGCGGGGCATCGTGATCGTCATCTCCGACTTCTACGAAGCGCCCGTGCAGGTGCAGCACGCGCTCGGCCACCTGCGCCGGCGCGGAGGCGACCTGATCGTCTTTCACCTGCTGGATCCCGCCGAGCTGGCGTTTCCCTTCGGCGACGCGGCGAACTTCGAGGACCTGGAGACCGGCGAGCGCATCCCGGTGGTGCCGTCGCGGGCCGGCGACCGCTACCGCGAGCGGCTCGGCGCGCATCTCGACGAGCTGCGCCGGCTGCTGGGCCGGGACGGCATCGAGTACTCGGTCCTCGACACCTCGAAGCCGCTCGACCACGCACTCTTCACCTACCTCAGCAACCGCCAGCGCCTGGCGCGGGTGCGCTGATGGGCATCGGGTTCCTGGTACCCGCCTTCCTGGTCGGCCTCGCGGCGCTCGCGGTGCCGGTCTTCCTGCACCTGCTCAACAAGGAGCGGAAGGGGGTCATTCCCTTCCCCTCCCTGATGTTCCTCGAGCGGATCCAGTACCGGGAGATCCGCCGCCAGACGATTCGCCATCCGCTGCTGCTGGCCCTCCGCTGCCTGGCCCTCGCGCTGCTGGCCGCCGCGTTCGCGCGGCCGTTCTTCGACCGCGATCCGGCCCTCGCCACGGACGCCGGCGCCGCGCGCGAGCTGGTGGTGCTGCTGGACCGCTCCTTCAGCATGGGCCACGGAGAACGCTGGGCGCGCGCGCAGGACGCCGTGCGCACGGCGCTCGCCGGGCTCGGCCCGGCCGATCACGCGTCGGTGGTGGCATTCGACGACCGCGCGGCGACGCTCGGCGGGACGGACATGGCGCCCGGCGCCCTTGTAGCGGCGGTGGACACGCTCGCGCCCGGAGACCGCGCCACCCGCCTCGGGCCGGCGCTCGCCGCCGCGCGCGAGCTGCTCGCGGCCTCGGAGCGGCCCAGGCGCGAAGTGGTCATCGTGAGCGACCTCCAGCGCCTCGCGTGGGATGGCCGCGAGGAGGGCCGGCTGCCGGCGGACGCGGCCGTGCGCCTCGTCGACCTCTCCGATTCGGTGACTGCCAACGCCCTGGTCTCCGGCGTCGAGCTGGCCCGGGAGTGGCAGGAAGACCGCCAGCGGGTGACCGTCGTCGCCCGCGTGGTCAACCGGGGGCCCGAGGCGCTGCGCGCGCGCGCCGTCTCCCTCGAGCTGCAGGGGCGCGTCGTGGAGACGAAGAGCGCCGACATCCCCGCGAACGGCGCGGCTACGGTGCGCTTCACGGCCGCCGCCCTGCCGGCCGGGGTGACACGCGCGGTCGTCCGCCTCGCGCCCGATGCACTGGCGGCGGACAACGCCTATCACTTCACCCTCTCGCGCGACCAGGCGCTGCGCCTGCTCGTGATCACTGCCGCCGGCGCCCCTGCCCGGCGGAGTCTCTACCTCCGGCGCGCGCTCGCGCTCGGCGATCGCCCGCCCTTCCAGACCGAGGTGCGCGAGCTGCCGGCCGTCACCGCCGACATGATCGGCGGCTACGACGTCGTGCTGCTGAACGATGCGCCTTTTCCCGGTGGCGCCGCCGGCCGCCGGCTGGCCGAGCGGGTGCGGGCCGGCATGGGGCTCATCGCCGTGCTCGGCGACCGCAGCGATCCGTCGCGCTGGCCGTCCGACGGAGCGGCGCTCCTGCCGGCGGACGCGCGCGCAGTGACCGACCGGTCCGCGGACAATGGCGGCCGCCTCGGCACGGTGGACCGGAGCAACCCGGTCTTCGCCCCCTTCGCGGGCGCACGGACCGGCGACTTCAGCGCCACCCGCTTCCTGCGCTACCGCCCGCTCACGCTGCGCGACAGCGCGGACGGCCTCGCCCACCTCGACGACGGGGCAATCCTGCTGGCGGAGGGACAGGCCGGACGCGGGACCGTCCTCGCCTGGGGCACGACCCTCGACGACTTCTGGAGCGACTTCGCGCTGCAGCCGGTGTACCTGCCGTTCGTGCACGGACTGGTCCGGCACGCCGCGGGCTACGACCCCGAACCCATTGCCCGGACGGTCGGGCAGCTCGTCGCCCTGCCGGCCGTGGGCGACAGCGCGAACAGGGTCGCGACGATCGTGGCGCCGTCCGGCAGTCGCGAACGCCGCGGACCGGCACTGGACCTCGCCGAAGCCGGCTTCTACGAGCTGCTGTCCGAGGACGGCGCAACCACCCGCGTCCTCGCCGCCAATGCCGACCGCGCCGAGTCCGAGCTGGAACCGTGGAACGCGAGCGAGCTGGCGGCCACGCTGGTCTCGCGCGACTCGCTCGCCCCGGCGTCCGCTGTCACGGCCCCGACGCCCGAGGAGCGCGAGGGAAGGCAGCGGGTCTGGTGGCTGCTCCTCGTCGCCGCCTTCGCCGTGCTGCTGGCCGAGACCGCGCTTGGCAACAGGATCTCCCGCAGGCCTGCGGCAGCCGCCGCGGGCTGACCATGGATGTGGAGGGCAGGACCATGAGCCACGATTCGATGGATTCGGCCGCACGCGACCGCCTGCACCGCGTCATCCGCCTGGTGCGCACGCGCTACCGGCTCCGCGTGCTCCTGCGCGGCCTGCTCATCCTGCTCGGCGGCGCGTTCGCGCTCCTGCTCGTGTCGGCGTTCCTCCTCGAGCAGTTCCGCTTCGTGCCGGCCGCGGTGATCGGCGTGCGAATCGGGTTCTACGCCGTGCTGGCCGCCCTCGCATTCCGCGTCCTGGTGGCGCCGCTGGCCCGGCGGCCCGGCGATGAGCAGGTGGCGCTCTATATCGAGGAGCACGAGCCCTCGCTGGGCGCCAGCATCGTGAGCGCGGTGCAGCACGGCGGCGGGGAGGCGGCGGGCAGCTCGCCGGCGCTGGTGCGGCGCCTGATCGAGGCCGCCGTCGAGCGGGCGCGTGCCGTGGATGACGGCCGGCGGATCGAGCAGCGGCCGCTCCGCCGGCTGCCGCTCGCACTCGCCGGGGTAGCGGCGCTGGCGCTCGCCGTGGCCCTCGCCGGCCCCGCCTTCGTCCGCCATACGCTCGGCGTGCTCTTCAATCCGTGGAGCAGCGCATCGGCAGCGGCGCCCTATGCCATCGCGGTGGAGCCCGGCAACGCGGTGGTCGCCCGAGGCGGCGACCAGCAGATCCTGGCGCGGCTCCGGAACTTCGAGGCCGAGGTGGTGCGGATCATGGTCCGCTCGGCCGACACGGCGGCGTGGGAGGAGCTGCCGATGGGCATCGCCCCCGCCGACAGCGCGTACATGGCGCACCTGTTCGACCTGGAGCGCCCGACCGACTATTACGTCGAGGCGGCCGGCGTCCGGTCGCCGACGTACCATCTCGACGTCCGGGACCTCCCCTACACCCGCAAGCTCGACCTGGAGTACCGGTTCCCGCGCTACACGGGCCTCCCCGCCCAGACCATCGAGAACGGCGGCGACGTGGCCGCGCTGCGCGGCACCAGCGTGCACCTCATCGTGACGCCGACCATGCGCGCCGCGGGCGGCCGGGTCGTCATCGAAGGACAGGACCCCGTCCGCCTCGAGGTGGACAGTACCGGGATGCTGCACGGCCAGTTCACCGTCGAGCGCGACGGGTTCTACCGCATCGAGATGGACGCCGGTGACGGGAGCATGGTGCCCGCGTCGCTCGAGTACGCCATCGAGATGCTTCCGGACCGGGCACCCAGCGTCGAGATCCTCCGTCCGGGGCGGGACACCCGCGTCACCTCGCTCGAGGAGGTCTTCATCGAGGCCCGCGCCGAGGACGACTACGGCGTGGCGCGACTGGAGCTGGTGTACTCGGTCAACGGCGGCCCGGAGCAGGCCGTGGCGCTGCACGGTGGCCGCGCGCGCCAGGAGATCTCCGCGGGCCACACGCTCTTCCTCGAGGAGTACTCGCTCGAGCCGGGCGATATCGTGAGCTATTTCGCGCGGGCCTCGGACGGGAACCCCTACGGCGGCCCCAACCGCGCCGCCACCGACATCTACTTCCTGCAGGTCCGCCCCTTCGACCGTGAGTACCGCGAGGCGGAGCAGCAGGGCATGCCGGGCCAGGGCGAGGACAGCCCGGAGGGCCTCTCGGAGCAGCAGCGCGAGATCGTCTCGGCCACCTACAAGTCCGCGCGCGACCGCGCCCAGACGCCGGCCGCCGAGCACCGCGAGAACCTGGCCACGATCACGCTGGCGCAGGGCCGGCTCCGCGACCGGGTGGAGACGCTCGCGCAGCGGATGCGCGAGCGTGGCGTCGCGAGCTCCGACTCGGTGCTCGCCCAGATCGCGGCCGAGCTGCCGAAGGCGGCCGACGCGATGCGCGCCGCCGAGGAACAGCTCAACCGCCGAGAGCCGCAGCAGGCGCTGCCGCCGGAGCAGAAGGCGCTGCAGCACCTGCTGCGCGCCGAGGCGGCCTTCCGTGAAGTGCAGATCGCGCGCGGCAATCCCCAGGGGGGCGGCGGCGGAGGCAACCAGAGCGACGTCGAGGAGCTGGCCGACCTGTTCGAGCTGGAGAACGACCGTCAGCAGAACCAGTACGAGACGGTGCAGCGGGGCCGCGAGGAACAGGCGCGCGCCGAGGCCGACGAGGTGCTCGAGCGCCTCAAGCAGCTCGCCAGCCGGCAGCAGCAGGAGAACGAGCGGCTCCGCCGCGAGGCCGAGCGGCTGCAGCAGCCGGGCGGCGGGAGCGGAGGCGGCGGGAGCCAGCGGCGGCTCGCGGCCGAGGCCGACTCGCTGGCGCGCCAGCTGCAGCGCCTGGCCCGGGAACAGCCATCGCCCGAGCTCCGGGAGTCGGCGCGCAGGCTGCAGGAAGCGGCCGATGCGATGCGCCGCTCGGCGGCGCGGGCGAGCGAAGGCGGCGCCGCGCAGGGCAGCAGCGCGCTCGAGTCCCTGGAGGAGGCGCGGCGGACGCTGGAGCGCGGCAACTCGTCGCGCCTCGATCGCGAGGCGGCAGCGGCTGCCGAGCGGGCCGAGCGGCTGGCCGAGCAGCAGCGGCGCCTGGCCGCGGAGACCGCGCGGCTCGGCGAGGACGACGCGGCCGGCCGCCAGCGCATCGCGCGGGAGAAGGAGCGGATGGCCAACGAGGTCGGCCAGCTCGAGGAGCAGCTCGACCGGGCAGCACGTGATGCTCGGCGCGACCATCCCGATGCGTCTCGCCGGCTGCAGCGCGCGGTGACCGAGCTGCGCGACCGCCGGGTGCGCGAGAAGATCGACTACTCTCGCCGGCTCCTCGGCAATCCCTCGGAGGGGGCGCGGCAGTTCGAGGAAGGGATCACCGACAACCTCGCCGAGCTGAGCGACTCGGTCAGCGCGGCGGCCGGCTCGATCGGCGAGCCGGAGGGGCGGAGCGCGGAGCGAGCGGTCGAGCGGGCGCGCGCGCTGTCACGGGGAGTCGAATCGCTGGCGGAACGGATGCGGGCGGCGCAGGGACGGCAGCAGGGTGAGGAGGGTCAGCAGGGCCAGCGAGCTCAGCAGGGCCAGCCGGGCCAGCAGGGCCAGCAGGGCCAGCAGGGCGGGAATGAAGAGCCGGGCCAGCAGGCGCAGGGCGAGAACGGCCAGCCGGCCGGGACCGACGGCGGACAGGCGAGCCCCAACGGCATGGCCGGCGGCCGGGAAGGCTCGGCGCGCCAGTACGCCCGCGAGCTGCGCCAGCGGCGCGTCGATGCCGAGCAGCTGCGCCGCGACCTGGCGCGGCAGGGCCTCGACGTCAGCGACCTCGATCGCATCATCACCGGCATGCGCGACCTCGAGCGCAGCGCCGCGTTCGGCGACGACGCCGCCGCGATCGGCCGGCTCCGCGATGAAGTGGCGGAAGGGCTCAAGGATTTCGAGTTCGGACTCAGGCGGGAGCTGCGCGGCCCCGATGAGGACCGCCCCCGGCTCGGCCGCCAGGATGAGGTGCCGCCGGAGTACCGCGAGCTGGTCGAGAAGTACTACGAGTCGCTGGCGCGCTGAACGGGGTGCCGCGGCGCGAGGGATCCCTCGTAGCGGTCCAGCAGCGGCTGCGCCGTGATGCCGTGCAGCACGACGCTGATGGCGAGCACCGTGATCGTGAACGAGGCCGCATCGGTGGCGTCGGGGCCGGTGACGCCCTGCCCCAGGACATGGCTCAGGTAGTAGACGCTGCCGATGCCGCGGATCCCGAACCAGCCCATCAGCCGGCGCTGCGCGGGCGTGGTCGCCGTGCCGCGCAGCAGGAGCATCGTGGCAAGCGGCCGGATCACGAAGAGGAGCACCAGCGCCAGCGGCACCGCGCGCAGGTCCCAGTGGATCGGCAGTGAGGTGCCGATGATGACCACCAGCAGCACCTCCAGCAGCCGCTCCGCCGTCCCCCCGAACGAGAGCGTCTCCGCCACCACCACGCCGGCCGCCATGGCCGGCTGCTCGAGGTCCGGCTCGCCGGGCGTCTCCGTCACCAGCCGCTCTGCCGGCGGGCTGTCGCTGGCCACGCGGAGCTCGGCCCGGCGGAGTCCCACGCCGGCGGCGAACACCGCAAGGAAGCCGAGCGCACCGACCGCCCCGGCCAAGGCATAGGAGAGGGCGATCACCGCGAGTGCGAGGAAGTCGCCGGCCGCGGCGGTCTCGCGGTGGAGGGTCCGGAGCACGATCGCGGCGCGGCCGACGAGGTGGCCGACCAGGTAGCCGATCGCCAGGCCGGCCGCGATCCCCCAGACCAGCTCATGCATGGCCCAGGGCACGAGCCAGCCGCCGGGGCCACCGTGCCGGCCCCAGAGCAGGGCGAGGATCACGAATGGAAACGCCATGCCGTCGTTGAGGCCCGCTTCGCCCGACAGCCCGTACCGGAGCCGGTCGTGGTCGGCCGCATCGCTGACCGAGACCGCACCGGCGAGGACGGGGTCGGTCGGCGCGAGCACAGCGCCAAGGACGAGGGAGAGGGCCGCGTCGAGGCCGAGGACGTAGTGGGCGAAGACCGCCACCGCGGCGATGCAGGCGAGCATGACCGGCCCGGCAAGCCGGAACGCCGCGCGCCACGCGACGTCGCGGAGCGGGAGCCGCAGCTTGAGACCGCCCACGAAGAGCGAGATGACGACCGCGACCTCGGTGAGCTGCTCGAGCCATCCGTAGTCCTCGCGCATGTCGATCCTGAGGAGATCGAACCCGAAGGGGCCGATGGCCAGGCCGAAGGCGAGATAGATGGCCGAGGTGGAGATCGGCAGGCGCCGGAGGAATGCGGAGGAGAGTGCCATCAGCAGCAGGAGCGCGCCCGCCAGCGCGACCCAGCCGAGGGGGCTCACGCGAGCAGGCCCCCGAGCGCGTCCGTGAAACGGTCGAGCTCGCTTTCCGTGTTGTAGTAATGCGGCGAAATCCGGAGCGCCGAGCCGGCCGCCTTCTCGTCCATGTCGTACACGGCGTACTCGCGCAGGGTGGCCGTGGTGTTGATGCCATGCGCGTACAGCGCTTCGACCACCGACTGCGCGTGCCGGCCCTCGATCGCCGCGGTGACGATGGCGCAGGTCCGGGCGCCCCGGTCGAGCACGCGCACGCCGGGCACACCGGCGAGCCGCTGGCGCAGTGCCCCGGCCAGCTCCAGGGCTCGCGTCGATGCCCGTTCAACGCCGACCGCGAGCGCGTAGCGGGCCGCCTCACCCTGCCCCAGCACCAGCGCCTGTGGAAACTCCCAGTCCTCGAACCGGTCGGCGCCGGGCACGAGCTCGAACCGGCCCGGGTCGGTCCAGCGCGCACCCCGCATGTCCACATACAGCGGATAGTCGCCGCGGGCGAGGGCGGCATCGGACACGACGAGGAACCCGATGCCGCGCGGACCACGGAGGAACTTGCGCGCGGTGGCGGAGAAGTAGTCGCAGCCGATCCTGGCGATGTCCACGGGGAGCTGGCCGACCGCCTGGCAGCCGTCCACCAGATAGGGCACACCCTCGTCTCGGCATACCTGCCCCACCGCCTCGACGTCCTGCACCAGGCCGGAGTTGGTGGGCACCCAGGTCGCCGACACGAGCCGGGTCGGCCCCCGGCGGACGAGCGCGCGCAGGCCGTCGGGATCGACGCCGCCTTCGGGCAGGTCCGGCGCGTGCTCGACCAACACCCCGCGGCGGCGCTGCAGGGCCAGGAACTGGATCTGGTTGGAGACGTAGTCGCAGCGGGTGGTGACGATGCGGTCGCCGGGCGCGAAATCGAAGGCGCTGAGCGCCCGGGTGAACGCGTCGGTGGCGCTCGAGGTGACGGCGATGTTGGCCGGCCCGGCCCCGACCAGCGCGGCCAGGTGCCGGTAGGACTCGGCGATGGCGTCCGCCCGCAGCCCTTCGGCCTCGTAGCCGCCGACCCGGGACTCCAGCTCGAGGTGCTCCGCGATGGCGCG
>CAMLLJ010000107.1 GCA_946480845.1 uncultured Gemmatimonadota bacterium | reverse complement strand
GAGCGGGGCTATGTCGTGATTCTGGTCGGCCTCGAAGGCACGCCGGGCGGCCGGTCGGGATGGGCAGTGGAAGTGGGACTGGGCGGCGGCTTCCGCGCCAGCGCAGGCTGGCGATGGCGCAGCTTCAGCCGCTGAAGAACAGAAACGCCCCGGGGAGAGCTTCCCCGGGGCGTTGGGCGTACCAGGCAGCGATCAGGCGGAGACGGTCTCTGCCCGGCGCTGGACCGGCTGGCAGTAGCGCTCGCCAAGCTGCCGAAGCTGCGCGAGCGACTCGTCGCCCAGGTCTTCGTAGCGGTCGGCGATGTACTGCATGGTGTCGTCGAACCAGTCCTTCTGGTGCTCGGGCAGGGCCTCGATGACACCGCATCGCAGGATATGGCTGAACATCTCATCCCGCGCCTGGTCGAACGAGGACGGCGAGGTGGCCGTCGGGGTACGCCGGGTGTTCTTCTTGTTCATGCACCGTCCTTTTTTGTGACAGTCGATACCATACTCTAATATAATCGGGTTGCACCATTTGGTGCAATCGCCGAATCGTGCCCGAACGCTCGGTCATTCATTAGATTACCGCCTTCACCGCAGCATCGGGCGCAGCGTGCCGCTTCGGCCGGTGTGCAGGAGTGAGGATGGCGGAGCACGACGAGATCTATGGCAAGGAGCGGGCCGCGCGGCTGGAGGGAATGCTGCGGGAGCTGGCCAGGCGGCTCCGGGAGCTGGACGAGGCCGGCCACCTGCTCCGCGCGGTGCCCGAGCTCCTTCGGCGGCTTGGCGATACGCGCAGCGAGCTGTTCCACTATGAGGTCCGCTCGACCTACGACACCCCGGAGGTGGCCGAAAGCCGCCGGATCGTGGACGAGGCCCAGCAGGACCTGACCTATTCTACAGACGATCCAGAGGACGACGAACCATGGCGCAATCGGCCGGCGGAATGAAGGGCTTCTACCTGGCGCTCGGCGCGATCGCCCTGGGCGGGCTCGGCCTCCTGGGCTACCAGCTGACCCGCGGCGGGTCGGTGAGCATCCCGGCCAACGTCACCGTGCTCGCCGCCGACACCGCGGGCTTCCGCGGCTACGTCCTTGGCTCGGACTCGGCCCCGGTCGAGATCACCGAGTACGCCGACTACCAGTGCCCCTTCTGCGCCGACTTCTCGCTGGTCCAGTTTCCCGACATCAAGAGCCGACTGATCGACACCGGCAAGCTGCGCTGGCGCTACCGCGACTTTCCGCTCGACGACCTCCACCCCTCGGCACGGATCTCCGCCCACACCGCGGCGTGCGCCGATGAACAGGGGAAGTACTGGCCGGTGCACAACCTGATCTACCAGGGCCAGTCGGACTGGGCGCGGGGCGGGACGGAGCGGATCCTCCGCGGCTACGCCGAGGCCGCGCAGCTCGACCTGGCGAAATACGACGAATGCATGGAGTCGGCCCGGTACGCCGGGCGCATCGAGGCCAGCTATCAGGAGGGCTCCGCGCTCGGGGTGACCGGGACGCCCACCTTCCTCGTGGCCGGCCGGCTGCTGCAGGCGCGCGAGGGACGCTATGACCGCATCCGCGCTATCGTGGACTCGCTGATCGCCGCCGGCGCACAGCCGTGAAGTGGCGGATGGGCGCCGCGGCGCTCAGCCTCATCGGCGTCTTCCTGGCCGCCTACCTCTACCTGTACAAGCTGGGCCTGATCGGCTCCGTCATGTGCGGCACGGGCGGCTGTGAGACGGTGCAGTTCAGCCCGTGGAGCCGCTTCCTCGGCGTCGAGGTGTCGCTGATCGGGCTGCTCGGGTACGCCGGGCTCCTCGCGCTTTCGCTCGCGGCGCTGCAGGGTCCCCTCGCCGGCAGGCGGTGGCCCGGCCAGCTCCTCGCCGTGCTGAGCGGCGCCGGCGTCGCGTTCGCGATCTACCTCACCTACCTCGAGCTGTTCGTCATCCACGCCATCTGCCGCTGGTGCGTCGGCTCCGCCGTGATCATCACCGGCATCTTCATCTGCTCGCTGCTCGGCCTGCGGCACAGCGCGGAGGCGCCCGCGGCCGGGTGAGCACCGCGAGCGCAGGCCATCCTGCCGCCGCACCCACCGGCAAGGCGCTTGCCGCGCTCTCTCTCGGCGCGCTCGGCGTCGTCTACGGCGACATCGGGACCAGCCCCCTGTACGCACTCAAGGAGGCGTTCATCGGGCCGCACGCGGTCGCCCTGTCCAAGGCCAACGTGCTCGGGGTGCTGTCGCTGGTGTTCTGGTCGCTCAACTTCGTGGTCACCGTCAAGTACCTGAGCGTGGTCATGCAGGCCCACAACCGGGGGGAGGGCGGCATCCTCGCCCTGCTGGCCCTGATCCGGCCCGCCGGTGAGCCGAACCGCCGCTACCGCGCGCTGATCGCGGTGGGGCTCTTCGGGGCGGCGCTGCTGTATGGCGACGGCATCATCACGCCGGCGATCTCGGTGCTCGGCGCCGTGGAAGGGCTGAGCGTCGCCACGCCCGCGCTGGCGGACTGGGTGGTGCCGATTGCGTTGCTCATCATCACCGCGCTGTTCGCCGTGCAGCGGCATGGCACCGCCGGCGTCGGCAACATTTTCGGGCCGCTCACCGGGATCTGGTTCATCTGCATCGCAATTCTCGGGGTGCGGGGTATCATCGCGCACCCCAGCGTGCTCGCCGCGCTCAACCCGGTGCACGCAGTCTCGTTCTTTGCGCGGGAAGGGAGTCACGGGTTCTTCATTCTGGCGGCAGTCGTGCTCGTCATCACCGGCGGCGAGGCGCTCTACGCGGACATGGGGCACTTCGGCAAGCGCCCGATCCGGATCGTCTGGTACGCCGTGGTGCTCCCGGCGCTGGTGCTCAACTATTTCGGGCAGGGCGCCCTGCTGCTGGAGAATCCTGCCGCGTCGGTGAACCCGTTCTACGAGCTGGTCCCCTCCTGGGCGCTCTATCCGATGGTGGGGATCGCCACGGGAGCCGCCGTCGTCGCCTCACAGGCGCTGATCTCGGGTGCCTTCTCGCTCACGCGGCAGGCGGTGCAGCTCGGCTTCAGTCCGCGGGTCAACATCGTGCACACCTCGGGCGAGCAGATCGGCCAGATCTACATCCCCCAGGTCAACTTCGCGCTCTGGATCGCCTGTGTCGGCCTGGTGCTGGCCTTCCGCACCTCGAGCAACCTGGCAGCCACCTACGGCGTCGCCGTCACCGGGACGATGCTGGCGACGACGGTGCTGTTCAGCGTGGTCGCGCGCCGGCTCTGGGGCTGGACGCTCTGGAAGGTGCTGCCCATCGTCGGGGCCTTCCTCGTGGTGGACATTGCCTTCTTCGCGGCCAACCTGGCCAAGATCCCCGACGGCGGCTGGTTCCCGCTGGTCGTGGCCGCGATCGTCTTCCTGCTCATGTCCACCTGGAAGAAGGGCCGGGTGCGGCTCACCGCGCTGGTGCAGGAGAACACGCTGCCGCTCGACCTCTTCCTCCAGGACGTCGCGGGGCGGAAACCGCATCGCGTGCCGGGCGTCGCGGTGTTCCTCACCTCGATCCCGGGCGGCGCGCCGCCGGTGCTCCTCCACCATCTCAAGCACAACAAGGTGCTGCATGAGAAGGTCCTGCTGATGTCCATCCTGAGCGAGGAGATCCCCCAGGTGGACGTCGAGGACCGGGTGGACTGCAAGGACCTGGGCGAGGGCTTCTACCAGGTGATCGGCCGGTTCGGCTTCATGGAGACGCCGGACGTGCCGGAAGTGCTGGCCCTCCTGGGCCAGCCGGCGCCGGGGCGGGCGCAGGTCACGGTGAAGCCGATGGAGACGACCTTCTACCTGGGGCGGGAAACGCTGATCCCGATGGGGAAGGGGAAGGCGCCGCCGTCGCCCGCGACCCGCGTCGAATCGATGGGGCGGTGGCGGAAGCTGATCTTCGTCCTGATGACGCGGAACGCCCAGTCGGCGACCGCCTACTTCAACCTGCCGCCCAACCGCGTCGTGGAGCTGGGGGCGCAGCTCCAGTTCTAGCGCGCCCCGCCGCTCAGCTTTCGTCCGCCTCGTACATCTCCTTGAGCCGGTTCACCACGTTGGGGTCCGCCAGCGTCGTGGTGTCGCCCAGGGCGCGGCCTTCGGCGATGTCCTTGAGCAGCCGGCGCATGATCTTCCCGCTCCGGGTCTTGGGGAGGTCGGCCGAGAAGATGACGTCGTCGGGGCGGGCGATGGCGCCGATCTTGTGCGCGACGTGCTCCCTGAGGTCGTCCTTGAGCGAGCTGGTGAGGGCCGAGCCCTCCTTGAGCGTCACGAAGGCGGCGATCGCCTGTCCCTTGATGTCGTGCGCCTTGCCCACCACGGCCGCCTCCGCCACTGCCGGATGGTCCACCAGTGCGCTCTCGATCTCCATGGTGCCGATGCGGTGGCCCGCCACGTTGAGCACGTCGTCCACTCGGCCGAGGATCCACCAGTAGCCGTCCTCGTCGAGCTTGGCGCCGTCGCCCGCGAAGTAGCGGCCCGGGAAGCGGCTCCAGTAGGTCTCCCGGTAGCGCGCGTCGTCGTTGTAGATGGTGCGGAGCATGCCCGGCCACGGCGCCGCCAGCGTGAGGAAGCCGCCGCCCTTCTCGACCACGGTGCCGGCGGAATCCACCAGCTCGGCGCGGATGCCGGGGAAGGGGACCGTCGCCGATCCCGGCTTGGTCTCGGTCACGCCGGGCAGCGGCGTGATCATGATGCCGCCGGTCTCGGTCTGCCACCAGGTGTCCACCACGGGGCAGCGGCCGCCGCCGATGTGCTCGCGGTACCACATCCAGGCTTCGGGATTGATCGGCTCGCCGACGGAGCCCAGGAGGCGGAGAGTGGAGAGGTCGTGCCGCGCCGGGTGCTCGGTGCCCCACTTCATGAAGGCGCGGATGGCGGTCGGGGCGGTGTAGAAGACCGTTACGCCGTGCCGGGCGATCAGGCGCCAGAACCGGTCGCGCTCCGGCCAGTCCGGCGCCCCCTCGTAGAGCACCACGGTCGCGCCGACCGACAGGGGGCCGTACACTACGTAGGAGTGCCCGGTGACCCAGCCGATGTCGGCGGTGCACCAGAAGACATCCGATTCCTTCAGATCGAA
This sequence comes from uncultured Gemmatimonadota bacterium, assembly GCA_946480845.1. The sequence goes on along the minus strand of CAMLLJ010000107.1, from coordinate 4,338 downwards.
TACATACCGGGTCGTGGCATGCGCCTGCGTGAGGTACCCGCCGGTGGTGTGCACGATGCCCTTCGGCTTCCCGGTGGTGCCCGAGGTATAGAGGATGAACAGGAGGTCTTCCGCCTCCATCACCTCGGCCTCGGCGCGCGGGGACGCCGGCTCGAGGAGCCGGTGCCACCAGTGGTCGCGGCCCTCGGTCATGCTGGCGAAGGCCTCGTCCCCTTCGGCGCCCGGCCGCCGGCGCACCACGACCACGTGCCGGATCGAGGGGCAGGTGGCCAGCGCCGCATCGGCGAAGCGCTTGAGCGGCACGATCTGGCCGCGGCGGTAGCCCGCGTCCGCGGTGATCAGCGCGACGGCCTGCGCGTCGTTGATCCGGTCGCTGAGGGATTCGGAGCTGAACCCGCCGAAGACGACCGAGTGCACGGCGCCGATCCGGGCGCAGGCGAGCATCGCGATCACGGCCTCGGGAATGAGCGGGAGGTAGATCGCCACCCGGTCGCCGCGGGTCACCCCGAGGCCGCGGAGCGCGCTGGCGCACCGCCCCACCTCCTGGGCCAGCTCCCAGTAGGTCAGCACCCGGCGGTCGCCGGGCTCGCCCTCCCAGACGATCGCGGCCTTGTTGCGGCGCGGTCCGGTGAGGTGCCGGTCCAGGCAGTTGGCCGCCGCGTTGAGCTGGCCGCCGCTGAACCACTTCGCGTGAGGTGGGGTCCACTCGAGGACGCGGCTCCACGGCGTGATCCAGTCGAGGGCCCGGGCCTGCTCGGCCCAGAACGCCTCGGCGTCACGGCCGGCTTCGTAGAGTGCCGCGGTCGCGTTCGCGTCCCGGGCGAAATCCTCCGGCGGAGGGAAGCGCCGCTGTTCGGACAGCAGCGTAGCGATCTGTGTGCTCATCGTCGTCCTGAACGGGGTTACCCCAAGGTAGTGCGAATCTCCAAATCGTGCCGCAGGGTGCGGGGAGGGGCCGTGCAAGTTGTGGCGGTGCGTGCGGATAACGGAATATGCACCAGCGAGTTAGGCCGCTGGCACCGGACTCGCCCTGTGGGGTGGTGCGGCTGCATCGGCAGTCGCATACAACCTGATCTGCCCGACAAGAGCACACCCGGAGTAATCCGGGGCCGCAAAACTAGAGGTCCTGACCGCCCATGATCGCGGGCGTCCAGGATAGCTCGGTGCCGAAGGTGGACCGGCCGCGCGAACCGCTTGCGCGTTGCAGATGTCGGGCGTGGGAGGCAGCATGATGGCCACGCACGAGGACGCGCGCGAGCTTCGGGCCCCGGTTGACCTGGGCCTCGAGAGCCGGATCGAATTCCGCCGCGCCGCCCAGGAGCTGCTCGACTCGATGCCCCAGGCGGGCGGCCGCCTCGTCATCGACCTCACCGCGACACGCACCGTCGACTCCGCCGGCCTGGGCGTGCTCATGCTGGTGCAGCGGCACGCCGCCGAGCGCCGGCAGCGGGTTCTGCTCCGGAATCCCAACGACGAGCTGCGCTTCCTCCTCGCCCTCACCAAGCTGCACGACCTCTTCGACCTGGAAGCGGCCTGACCGGACCCGTTCCGGTCGGGCCGCCAGCCGGCGTTCGCGGGCGATTTCCGCCCGGCTCGCTGGACGAGGTTCCCCGCCTCCATTAACCTGAATCCGCTGACAGGGCCGTCGCCGAGCGCGCGGTGGCGCAGCATCGGCATTCTCGCGACCGCGGACGACCACCATGGAAGACCGACGCCGGCGGCGCGTCCTGATCGTCGAGGACGAGCCTGCCCTCCGGCTGCACTACCAGCGCCACTTCGCCGAGCGGTACGACCTCGTCTTCGCGGCCACGGGCGCCGAGGCGCTGGCCCGCCTCGAGGAGGGGGCCCCCGATGTGGCCGTGCTCGACATGCGGCTCCCCGACACCGACGGGGTGGCGCTGCTCCGGCAGATCCACGCCACCGCGCCCGACCTGCCCGTCATCATCACCACCGCCTACCTCAGCATCGAACCCCAGCTCCAGCTGCTCGACGTTCCCTACGCCGACTACATCGTGAAGCCGTTCCGGCTCGACGAACTCGGCGCGCGGATCGATGCCGCCCTCTGAGGGCGCGCTCCTCTCGGCGGCGGGGCTCGAGCGGCGCTTCGGCGCACGGCGGGCCCTTGCCGGCGTGGACCTGGCGCTCGGCGCCGGGGACACCCTGGTCGTCGCCGGGCCCAACGGGGCTGGGAAGACGACGCTGGTGAGGGTCCTCGCCGGGCTGACCCGGCCGTCAGCGGGAACAGTGACGCTGCTGGGCCGCGCCGTGCGCCCGGCGGATCCCGCGTCCCGCCGGCCGATCGGCTTTCTCTCCCACGAGTCGCTGCTCTACGACGACCTCTCGCTCCAGGAGAACCTCGCCTTCGCCGCGCGGCTGCACGGCGCGGCGGATCCGTCGGCGCGGGCGGCGCGGGCACTGGACGAGGCCGGGCTCGGCGAGCGCGCCCGGTCGAGCCCCCGCTCGCTGAGCCGCGGCATGCTGCAACGGGCGGCCATCGCGCGCGCGCTGCTGCACCGGCCGGCGCTGCTGCTGCTCGACGAGCCCTTCACCGGGCTCGACGCCGCCGCGGCACGCGCGCTGCGCGCCGCGCTCGCGGCCCACGCGGCGGGTGGCGGGGCCGCCGTCGTCGTCACCCACCACCTGCGCGAGGCCTGGGACGCCGCGACGGAGGTCGGCGTGCTGAAGGAGGGACGCTGGGTGCTGCGCGAGCGGCGCGAGGGGCCACTCGAGGCCTTTCTCGCGCGCGCGGGCGAGCTCGCCGATGCGTGAGGCGCTCCGGCTGGCCCTGGTGCTCGCCGCCAAGGATATTCGCGCCGAGCTGCGCAGCCGCACGGCGCTCACCTCAGCGCTGGTCTTCGCGGCGCTGATGCTCGTGGTCTTCAGCTTCTCGCGCGACCCCACGTCGCTCTCCCGCACGGCGCTCGCGCCCAGCGCGCTGTGGATCACCTTCGCCTTCGCGGCGATGACGACGCTGAACCGCGCCTTTGCGGTCGAGCGCGAGCATGGCGCCCTCGACGGCCTGCTGCTCGCGCCGATGCCGCGCGAGTCGATCTACTTCGGCAAGCTGCTCGGCAACCTGGCGTTCGTGTTCGTGGTCGAGGCGGTGGCACTGCCGCTCTTCGTCGTCTTCTTCAACGTGCAGCTGGGCCCCGCGCTGCCGGGGCTCCTGCTGACCAGCCTGCTCGCAACGGTCGGGTTCGTGGCCGTCGGCACGGTGTTCAGCGCGATGACGGTGCGCACCCGCTTCGCCGAGCTGATGCTGCCGGTGCTGCTGATGCCCTTCATGGTGCCGCCGCTGGTGGGCGCCGTGCAGGTGACCGCGCGGCTGCTCGCCGACCGTCCGTTGAGCGAGGTGTCCGCGTGGCTTAGGTTACTGGCCGTCTACGACGTCGTGTTCGTGACGGTCTGTGCCCTCGTATTCCCCTCGGTCATGGATGAATGAGGACTGACATCGCCGGTGCCCGAGCGCTGGTCCGCCGCGGCCAGGTCCTGGCCCTCGCCGGCCTCGCCGGCGTCCTGGGCGTCTACGTGCTGGCGCTCTGGTTCACGCCGACCGAGCGCAGCCAGGGGATCGCCCAGAAGATCTTCTACGTGCACGTGCCCGCCGCGTGGACCGCGCTCCTGGTCTTCACCGTCGTCGGCATCGTGAGCGCCCTCTATCTCTGGCTGCGCGACCCCCGGCTCGACCGCTTCGCCGAGGCGAGCGCCGAGGCGGGGGTGGCGTTCAGCGCGGTCATGCTGACCAGCGGCCCCCTCTGGGGCAAGCCGATCTGGGGCACCTGGTGGCAGTGGGACGCGCGGCTCACGCTGACGCTCTTCCTGTTCTTCCTTTATGTCGGCTACCTGGCGCTCCGCTCCGCCCTGCACGACCCCGCCGAGCGGGCGCGCTTCAGCGCCGTGGTGGCGATCCTCGGCCTGGTGCTGGTGCCGTTCGTCCACCTGAGCGTCTACCTCTTCCGCACCATCCATCCGATGCCGATCGTGCTCAAGCCGAGCGCGCCCTCGCTGCCCGATTCGATGCTGCGCACCCTGCTGGTCGCGATCGTGGTGAACACGCTGCTCTGCGCGGGATTCGTGCTGATGCGCTACGGGATTTCAGGCCTGGAGGAAACCGGCCGGGAGGAGGAGGGCGATGTCTGAGCTGCCGCGCAACGCCGGCTACCTGATCGCGGCATACGCGATCGCTGCAGGGATATTTCTGGGGTATTACGTGAGGCTGAGGAGGAAGGCAGGGCAGGTCGGTCACGACGGTGGGGGCCGGGGGGGGGGGAGGGGGTCGGGGGACGGGAAAAAAAAGGCAACCCCCCCCCAACCACACCCCCCCCCCCCCCCCCCCCC
>CAMLLJ010000106.1 GCA_946480845.1 uncultured Gemmatimonadota bacterium | reverse complement strand
CCCGATCCGGAGAGGCCGGTGATGACGGTGAGCTGATTCCGCGGAATCGCCACCGACACATTCTTGAGGTTATGCTCGCGCGCGCCGCGGACGACGAGGTATTCCTGGGCCATAGCCCCGAAAGGTACCCGAAGCGAGGGGCCGGATTCAAGCGGGCAAATGCGGCTTGTCCACCCCGTGCGGCTCGCCTACCATACCCCGATGGAGCACGACCGGAGTTCGCCGAACGAAGTCCCGCCCGTCGCCACCGCGCCCGCCGGCGGCCCCAGCGACGATTCGCTCTCGCGCGCGGCGGCGGCGGCATGGCAGGAGGGCCGCTACCGCGACGCCGCCGCGGCCTATCGCGACCTGCTCGCCCGGGACCCGCGCCTGGTGGATGCGCGGCTCGGGCTCGCCCGCGCCCTCGAGGCCGCCGACCAGCCGGAGGCGGCTGTCTCCGCCCTCGGCGAGGCAATCGACATGGCGCCCGACCAGACCGAGTACCTCGTCGTACGCGGCGCGATCCTGGGGCGGTTGCGCCGGTTCCCGGAAGCCGAGGCCGACCTGCGCCGGGTGCTGAAGCTCCACCCGGCCCATGCGCCGGCCCTCCACGAGCTGGGCCTGCTCTTCCTCAAGAAGGGCCTCGCGGCGCCGGCCGCGGAGATGTTCCAGCGGTCCCTCTCCCTCCAGCCGGACCGCCCCGCTGCGTATCTTCATCTCGGTGAAGCGCTCAACCGCGCCGGCGACCTGCCCGGCGCCGCATCGGCGCTCCAGCGCGCGCTGCAACTCGAGCCCTCGAGCCGGCAGGCGCTCAACACCCTCGCCCGGGTGCTCGACCGGATGGGCCGGCCCGACGAAGCCGAAGCACTCTACCGCAAGGCACAGGACATCGAGACTTGATCCGCGCCGTCGTGGATGATCTCGCCTTCATCGAGGCGGACGCCGTATTGCGCCCATCCGACGCCTCGCTCGAGCCCGTCACCGCGTCCGCGGTGCGGCTCGACCGCCAGGCGGGGCCCGCCTTCGCGGACCAGCGCCGGATCTCCATGCCGCTGGAAGCAGGCGCCGCCGTGATCACGGGCTCCGGCGAGCTGGCCGCACCGTACGTCCTCCACGTGATCATCCAGGACGCCCAGACACTGACGACCCGCGACACGGTGCGCCGGGCGCTCACCTCGGCCTGGCAGCAGGCGGCCGAATGGGGCCTGGCATCGGTCGCGGCATCGCCCGTCGGAGCCGGGGCCGGCCTGCTCGACGTCGAGGAAGCCGCGGAGCTGATGACGGCCACCTTCCCGCGGGACGGCGCCGTGCTGCAGCAGCTCACCATCGTCGTCGAGCGCGAGGACGACCTGGCCGTGGTCGAGGCCGCGATCCGCCGGGCCGAGCGGTGAGGCCGCGCCGGCTGCACGTGGCCGGTGCGCTGATCATGGCGGCCTGGTTCGCCTCGCTCGGCTGGCTGGTGCAGCGCGAGTACCTCTCCGGGTCGAGTCCCGGCGACGTCGCGGCATCGGCGCGGGTCATCCCCGGCGCCGCGTTCTACATGGTCACGCTCAACGGCACCCAGGTGGGCATCGCGTCCACGATGGTCGATACGCTCAACGGGGCGGTCCGGGTGAGCGAGCGGCTCGACGTCGCCATCCCTGCCGGCAGCGACACGCTCGATGCGCGCTACGCGAGCGACGTGCACCTCTCCTCCGCGCTCACGCTGCGCTCCTTTACCAGCTCGGTCGCCGGCGACCTCGCGCCGCTCCGGCTGCAGGGCCTGCTGGGCGCCGCCGACAGCCTGGTGCTGGAGCTCGAGCGCGAGGGCCGGCCCACCAGGAGCCTCCGGGTTCCGCTCGCGGGAAGCACCCTCGCGTCGGCGATTCCGCTGCAGGTGGTGGTGAACGGGCAGCCCCGCATCGGCCGCCGGCTCCGCGTGTCGGTGATCGATCCGCTCGACGGGAGCCGGCGGGTGCGGACCCTGCTGATCGCGGACTCGATGCGCACGGTGGTGGTGGACAGCGCCGACGTGGACCCGGCCACGCGGCTCTGGGTGCCGGCGCACCAGACCGAGATCACCGCGTGGAAGCTCGAGGAGGTCGGCGCGGTGGTGCCGCGGGCGCTCTGGGTGGACCCGCAGGGCTTCGTCGTGGAGGCGGAAGACGATTTCGGGTTCACCCGGCGGCGCACCGCGTTCGAGATCGCGTATCGCAACCTCCGCGCGGGGCGGCCCGGCACCGGCGCCGATGCCCCGCTCGTTCCCGCGCCGCCCGCAACCGATTCTGTGCGCGCCGCCGACACCCTCCCCGAGCTCGCCATTCCCGAGGCCGACAGCGCCATCCTGGCGGGCGCGCGCACGCTCGGCCCCAGCGCGACGGGCGAGGCGCGCGCGCGGGCGCTGCTGCGCATCGTGTCCCGTCGTGGCGCTCCGGCAGCCGACCGCGCGCTCCGCTACGTGGCGCTCGCGCGCGCGGCCGGGCTTCCGGCCCGCACGGTGCCGGGCGCGCGCTGGGTGAACGGGTCGTGGCAGCCACATCTCTGGGCGGAGGTGCACCTGGATGGCTGGCACGAGCTCGACCCCTCGGCCGGCGCCTGGGTCGCCGATTCCGCTCTGGTGCGCCTCGGCACCGGGGGCACCGGCCATCCACTCGCCCTGCTCCCGCTCGCACTCCGGCTTCCCTCACCTGCTCCCGGCCAATGATCGAAGTCATCGACCTGGTGAAGCGATACGGCACGTTCACGGCGGTGGACGGGCTGAGCCTCAAGGTGCCGAAGGGGGCGCTCTACGGCTTCCTCGGCCCCAACGGCGCCGGCAAGACGACGACGATGCGGATGATCGCGCAGATCCTGCGCCCGACCCGGGGCGAGATCCGCATCGGCGGCATCCCGACCTGGGAGCAGCCGCAGCTCATCAAGAACATGATCGGCTACATCCCCGACCGCCCGTACGTGTACGACAAGCTCACCGGCGCCGAGTTCGTGCGCTTCGTGGCGGCGCTGTACGGGCAGACCGGCGCGGCGGTGGAGCGCCGCATGCACGAGCTGCTCGAGCTCTTCGAGCTCTCGCCCTGGAAGGACGAGCTGACCGAGTCATACAGTCACGGCATGCGGCAGAAGCTGATCATCGCGAGCGCGTTCGTGCACCGGCCCGAGGTCATCGTGGTGGACGAGCCGATGGTGGGCCTCGATCCCAAGAGCGCCCGCCTCCTCAAGGACCTCTTCCGCCAGTTCGTGGACCGGGGCGGGACGATCCTGATGAGCACGCACACGCTCGAGGTGGCCGAAGGGATGTGCGACCGGATCGGCATCATCCAGGGTGGCCGGCTGGTCGCCGAGGGGACCATGGCGGAGCTGCGCGCACAGTCGGCCTCCGGTGACGAGAGCCTGGAGGACCTCTTCCTCCGGCTCACCGGCGGCCTCCGCGCCGGCGCGCTCGGGTCGATCTTCGATGACTGACGCCGCCGCGCCGGCGCCGGTGCCGAGCCGGGCGCCCAGGCAGCCCGGCATCGGGGCCGTGCTGACGCCCAAGTGGCGGAGCGCGCTGGCCCGCTCGCGCGAGTCGGAGCGCGGCCGCGGGGCCCGGCTCCTGCTCTTCGCGGTCATCGCCGCGGTGTTCTGGAGCGCCGCCTTCGGGATCAGCTACCGGGTGCTCGGGTACATCAGCACCCAGGAGATCGGGACGCTGCTCGCGTCCAAGATGCTGGGCGTCATCCTGCTCGCCTTCGCGGCCATCCTGCTCCTCTCGAACCTCATCACCGCGCTCTCCAGCTACTTCCTGGCCAAGGACCTCGACCTGCTGGTCGCCGCCCCGCTGCACTGGTTTCGCCTCTACGTAGCCAAGCTCATCGAGACGGCGGCGCATTCGTCGTGGATGGTCGGCCTGATCGCCCTGCCGATCTTCACGGCGTACGGGATCGTCTTCAAGGGCGGCCTGCTGTTCCCCTTCGTGGCGCTGGCCGCCTTCATCCCGTTCATCATCCTGCCCGCGGTGATCGGCTCGGCGGTGACACTGGTGCTGGTGAACGTCTTCCCCGCGCGGCGGGCCCGCGACCTGCTGAGCCTGGTGGCAATCGGCGCGGTGGGCGGCGCCGTGCTGGTCCTGCGGCTGATGCGGCCGGAGCAGCTGGTGCGTCCCGAAGGGTTCCGGAGCCTCGTCGAGTTCATCGGGGTGCTGCGGGCCCCGACCAATCCGTTCCTGCCGACGGAATGGGCCAGTGACATGATCATGAACTGGCTCACCCACGTCGCCGACCCGCTGCCGATCACCCTGCTCTACACCACCGCGGCGGCGTTCGTCATCATGGGCGGCTGGCTGCACGGGCGGCTCTTCCGCGACGGGTACAGCAAGTCGCAGGAGGGGGCGGAGCGGTTCGTGCAGGGCCGGCGCCTCGAGCGGGTGGCGGGCGCCGTGCTCGGCCGGACGGCGCCGGCGCGGCGGGAGTTCCTGCTCAAGGACCTGCGGCTCTTCTTCCGGGATCCGACCCAGTGGAGCCAGCTGATCCTGCTGGGGGTGCTGCTCGTCGTCTACCTCTTCAACATCCGCAGCCTGCCGCTCTTTTCCGGCGAGCGGGTGCCGTTCTTCCTGGTCACGGTCATCGTCTTCCTCAATCTCGGGCTCGCCGGGTTCGTGCTCTCGGCGATCGCGGCGCGGTTCGTCTTCCCCGCCGTCTCGCTCGAAGGCCGGCAGATGTGGCTCATCCATTCGAGCCCGGTGGACTTCCGCACCCTGCTCTGGAGCAAGTACTGGCTCGGGACGCTGCCCCTCCTCCTGCTCGCGGTCTTCATCACCGCGGCGACCAACGTGCTGCTCCGCGCGTCGGCGTTCATGATGCTGGTGAGCGTCGGGACCCTGGTGCTCTTCACCTTCGCGGCGAGCGCGATGGCGCTCTGCTTCGGCGCGTTCTATCCGAAGTTCGACACGGAGAACGCGGCCCAGATCCCCACCAGCTTCGGCGGCCTGGTGTTCATGATGAGCTCGATCAGCCTCCTCGGGCTGCTGATCGCGGTCGAGGCCGTTCCCATCGGCGCGTATCTCCGCGCTCACCAGGCGGGCGAATCGCTGTCCGTGACGCCCGGGCTCATCGGCGCCGGCGCCGTGGTGCTCGCCACCTGCGTCGTCGCGACGGTCGTCCCGCTCCGCCTCGCCCTGCGCCGGCTCGAGACCATGGAGTGGTAGACCCGCGCCTTTTTCGCCTCCGCCGCGCGTAAAGCCGGTGGCGGCACTCGCCGCCGCCCGACCGACCTTGGGACCGCAGCACCGCGCACGTCCGTGCGGGCGCGCGCGGCCCACCCCAAGGAGGTCCCATGGCCCCGAGCCGCTTCATTCCGCTCCTCATCTTCGCCGCCGCATGCGCCGGCGAGTCCCTCCCCACCACCCCCGGCGGCGCAGCCGACGCATCACTGCGTGCCGCCGCAGCAGCCGCACCCGCGCGCGAGCAGCTGGCGCGGCGGCTCGCCCAGGCACTCGCCGAGCCGGCGTTCCGGTCGCACCTGCTCGCGCAGCTCGACACCTCAAGTCACGATGAGGGAAAGGTGCGGCTGGCCGACCTTCTGGCCGTGTCCGGCGGCCGAGGGCTCCGGGCGCTGGCCAGGGCCGATGGCGGACGCGCGCTCACCGCGGGCGAGCGCCGCGCCTCCGAGGAGATCGAGGTGTACCTGCCGGTGCCGGCGCACCGATCGGCGTGGCGCGGTGGTGCGGACCTGCTGGTCGGCACCATCGGCGCGGATGGGGAGGTGCCGGTCGCGTTCGACCTCCAGGGACAGCGCGTCGCCCTCGATCCCGGGTCGCCCCCGGCCACGCCGGTGCTCGCGGTGGTGCCGCTGGAAAGCGGGCTCGGGCCCGGCCGGCACAGCCGTCCGCAGCTCGCCACCGCGTGCGTCACCGAATGCGGCGACGGCACCGGCGGCGGCGCAGGCAGTCTCTACCTCACCGCCTCGCACCTGCGGGAGAGCTTCGAATCGTGGCTCAAGGGCAAGCCGGAAATCGAGGTGCTGGTGCTGGGCCAGAAGGGCGCCAGCGATTCACTGACCAGCTACCAGTGCGCCGGCGAGCGCGGCGCAGGTGCCTATTACTTCGACCAGAACTCGCTCGACTGGCGCGGATCGGCGCTGATCATGAGCCGCGCGCAGCTCGACGCCTACAACGCGCAGCACCCGGGCCAGGCGCTCCGCCTGTTCTTCATGGAAGACGACGACACCCCGTGCCAGATCCGCGCCAACAACGCGGACCTGCGCGAGCTGATCACCACGGTGGATTCGCTGGTGCGCGGGTACGCGGGCGGCAAGGACGTGCCGGGTGGTCTCGGCTCGATCTACCGGCACTTCGCCATCGCGCAGAAGCTCTATGCGGTGGTCGCCTCGGCCATCAAGAGCAACGACGACCTGATCGGCAATGCCGTCGAGGATGTCGTCACCGCCGAGCAGTACGCGGGCTACAACTGGATCATCAAGGGCGAGGACGGCCGGACCAACGGCTACATCAAGCTCGAGATGCGCTAGCCATGCGGCCGGCGGCGAAGTCCCTCCGGTGCCTGCTCGGGCTCGCGGTGCTCCTGCCTCCCTGCCTCTCCTCCCGCGTGGCCGCCCAGGCGGCGGCCACGCGCTGGGAAGCGGGCGTGGGAGCCGGGCTGGCCGTGTTCTCCAGTATTGCCGTGCGCCAGGAAGGCCCGGACCCGGCCAGCCTGCTGCCGTACCGCGCCACCGTGACCGGCATGTCGCTGTCCTGGCACCACCGGGGCTGGGAGATCCACGCGGGCATCGAGACGCTCGACGCCGCGCTCGCCGTACAGGACGCAGCCCTGGCGGTGCTGGCGCGCGAGGCGTCGGTGTCTCGCTTCCGCTGGCGGGTCCTGGCGGGACGCAGCGTGGCGCGGCTCGGTGAAGCGTCGGTGCGGGCGTCGGCCGGGCCCGCGCTCGATATCTGGTCTCCGTCGGGCAGTGCCGCGCGCGCGCGGGTCGCGGCGGTCGCGAGGATGGGGCTCCGGCTCGATGCGGGGGCCGTATCGCTGGAGAATTCGGTGGCAGTGAGCGTGTCGGGGAGCCCGCTCACGGCCGGCGAGCTGCCGCATGGCTATCGGGGGAATGTGCTGCGCGTGCTCGAAATGGGGCTTGAGGCACGGCTCGGGTTCTGACCGGCCGTTCGCGAGGCGGGTTCGATCAGGCAGCCACGCGCGCGCCGCAGCGTTCGCAGAACGCGCTGTCCGGCGGAAGCGCGGCGCCGCAGGACCCGCAGGACCGGCCGGTGTCGAGGCGAACGCCGCAGGTCGAGCAGAAGGCAGCATCCGGCTCCGGCCGCGGGCCGCAGGTGGGGCAAGGCGGCGGGCTCCCGCCCGCCAGCGACCGCACCCGCGCGGAGATCATGGCTTCGAGGTCGGGCGCCGCGCTCCCGCTCCCTTCGGCCCGGAGCGCCGCGAGCGCCTCGCCGGTGTACTTCGCCTTGAGCGAGGCGTAGTCGTCGTCCGAGAGCTTGCCGGTCTCCCGGTCGAACTCGATCTCGCGGAGCGCCGCCACCGCCACGCCCCTGCGCGTCTCCTCGGGCTCGGGCGGCCCGGCCGGGCGCGGTGTCCGCACCCGGGGCCGGACGATGGGCGACACGACGAGCCAGACGATGAACAGCCCGAGGATCGCGGCGGCGGCAACCTCCCAGAGCATCAGTCGCCGTCCTCGGCCAGCGCCCGCTCGAGCTCCGCGAGCTCTTCGGCGGTCGCGCCGTGGATGCGCGGCGTCGGCGCCTCCGCGGCCGCCACGGCGGTCCGCCGGGTGAGCACCCACGCCAGCATCGCGCCGAGTCCAGTCACCACCACGCCGGGAAGCAGGTAGCCGGCCAGGTTGAATCCTTCCGGCTCGGGCGCCATCAGCGCCTTCTCCCCGTACTTCGCCACGAAGGTGTCGAGGATCTCCTGCGCAGTGCGGCCCTCGTCGTACAGCGCCACCACCTCACGGTGCAGCGCCGGTGAGTACGTGCACGAGAAGTCGGTGGTGCGGCAGGTATAGACGTCGAGGGTGCAGCCGCAGGTGCAGAGCAGCTTCTTCTCGATCGCCTGGATCTCGGGGTTGTTGTCCCCGGCTTCCGTGGGTGCTCGCGGGCGGCCCGCCACCGATGGGTAGCCGAGCGAGCCGCGGCGCGCCGAATCCGCCGCCCGGCCCGCCGAATCCGGCCCCTGGGCCTGTGCTCCGGCCGCAAGCGCGAAGCTTCCGGCGGTGGACCCCGCCAGCGCGAGAAACGCCCGGCGTGACACGCGAGGAATCGCCGCCGTCCCAGCCGCAGCACGCTCAGCGGCCATCGGCGCCCGCCCCCGCAAGTGAGACCCCATACCCTCCCTGCGCCCGCTTCGCCACGCCGATCGGCGCGCCGCCCGGCCACATCGTGACCAGTCCGCCGAAGGCGAGGATGCATCCGCCCGCCCACACCCACCAGACCAGCGGATTGATGGTGAACCGGTAAACCGCCTCCTCGGTGCCGTCCACGGCGCCGGCGAAGACGATGTAGAGGTCCTCGCGCAGGTCGCTCCGGATGGCGACCTCGGTGCTTGGCTCGAACGACGGCACGTCGGCGCCGTTCTGGACGGTGAAATGCTGGCGCTTCTCCGAGGTCAGCAGGCCGAGGTCGCGGCCATCGCGCTCGACGCGGACCGAGGCCGCGGTGACGAAGCGGTTGAGCGCCTTGTACTGCGAGATGCCCACATGGGTGAGCGTATAGACATGCCCGAAGGCGCTCTCGACCTGGACCGACTCGCCGGGCCGGAGCGTCGCCTCGCGCTCGCGCTTGAAGGCCATGCCCGCGAACGCCACGAAGTACACCAGCATGCCGACGTGCACGATGTACCCGCCGTAGCGCCGGCGGTTCCGGCCGACGAGGTGCATGAGCGCGCCCGGGACCGATTCGCCGTGCATGCGGCGCCGGGCCGCCGTGCCGCGCCAGAATTCCTGCGTCACCGTGCCCGCCACGAACGCGGCGAGCGAGAGCGCCACGATCGCGTAGAAGTCGCGCATGCCGGCGGCCAGGAGGAACAGGAGGGCGCCCAGCCCCGCCGCCCCGGGCCAGGTGAATTGCCGGCGCAGGTTCGCCGTGGAGGCCCGTCGCCAGGCGATGAGCGGCCCGATGCCGGTGAGCGCCAGGAGCAGGAGCCCGAGCGGAATGTTGACCCGGTTGAAGAACGGCGGGCCGACGGTGATCTTGGTGCCGCGCACCAGCTCGGACAGGATGGGGAACAGCGTCCCCCACAGCACCGAGAACGCGATGCCGACCAGCACCAGGTTGTTGAAGAGGAAGGCTGCCTCCCGGCTGGCCATCGACTCGAGCCGCGCATCCGCCTCGAGCCGGTCCCAGCGGGTATGCAGCAGCGTGAAGGCGAAGGCGCCGGCCAGGACCAGGAAGGCGAGGAAGAAGTAACCGACGTCCGACTGGGTGAAGCTGTGCACGCTCGCGATCACGCC
>CAMLLJ010000105.1 GCA_946480845.1 uncultured Gemmatimonadota bacterium | reverse complement strand
ACCTGCTCTACAGCGGGGCCAACGGGCTCATCGCGCACGAGTGCATCATCGACACGCGGCCCTTCAAGGGAAGCGCCGGCATCGAGGTCGAGGACATCGCCAAGCGGATCATCGACTACGGCTTCCACCCGCCGACGGTCTCCTTCCCGGTGGCGGGCACGCTGATGATCGAGCCGACGGAGAGCGAGTCGAAGGAGGAGCTGGACCGCTTCTGCGACGCGATGATCGCCATCCGGGAGGAGATCCGCGAGATCGAGCGCGGCACCGCCGACCGGGAGCGCAACCTGCTCACCGGCGCCCCGCACACGCTCGCCGAGTGCACCGCCGACGAGTGGGACCGGCCCTACTCGCGCGAGCGCGCGGCCTTCCCCAGCGAGGCGACGCGCGCCCACAAGGTGTGGCCCACGGTGGGACGCATCGACGGCGCGTACGGCGACCGGAACCTCGTCTGCACCTGGGGGAGGATGGAGGCGTACGCGTAGCTGGCTGCTCTGGCTCGACCCGGTCCCCCGCCCCGGAGCGGCGAACATGGCGATCGACCAGGCCATGCTCGACCTCGCGGAGCGGGGGACCGCGTGTCTCCGGCTCTATCGCTGGCACCCTTTCTGCTTGTCGTTCGGCCGCAACGAGCCGGCGCTCCGGCGCTATGACCGGGAGCGGATCGACAGACTGGCGCTGGACACGGTCCGAAGGCCGACCGGCGGGCGGGCGGTGTGGCATGCGGACGAGCTGACCTACGCCGTCGCCTGCCCGGCCGCCGTATTCGGGCAGCTTCCTGCGGCGTATCGTGCGATTCACGAGACGCTCGCCGCGGCATTGCGGACCCTCGGCGCGGAGCCGGCGCTGGCCGCCGCGCCCGGCCGCGGCGCCCCGCTCGACGCGGGAGCCTGCTTCGCCAGCCCCGCCGGCGGCGAGGTGGTGGTCGGCGGGCGCAAGGTGATCGGGAGCGCCCAGCTCCGCCAGGGCGATGCGCTGCTCCAGCACGGGTCACTGCTCCTGGACGGCAACCAGGCGGTCGTGGCGTCGCTGACGCTGGGAACGCCGCCGGCGGGACAGGAAGCACCGCTCACCGAGCTGCTCGGGCGCGAGGTTGATTTCGCCGAGGCGGCCGGAGCGGTGGCGGATGCAGCGCGCGCCTGGCCCGGCGCCTGGAGCAGCGCCACGGATCCAGCGCCGTTCCTCGAGGCGTCGCAGCCGCACCTGGCGCGCTTCGCGTCCGCCGACTGGACCTGGCGCCGCTGACTCGCTTCCGCCGTTCACCGGCCGCGCGATAGATTGCGTCCTCCCCACCCCGACCAGCAGCCGGAGTCGCCGCCCATGCGTGCTGCCCGCACCCTCGCCCTGACGCTCGCGCTCGCGCAGCTCGCGTGGCCCGCGCCCAGTCCCGTGCACGCGCAGGGCGCGCACGGCGGGACGATCGTCATCGTCACCGGCGAGCAGGCGACACTGCCGGTGCCGACGCTCATGGAGGGCCGCGCCGCCCGCACCGCGAACTTCGACGTCGCCGACCAGCTCTTCCTCAGGCTCGCCATCAACCAGCCCGGCCGGCCAGTGCTCGGCGATGCGGGGTTCGTGCCCCAGCTCGCCCGCCGCTGGGAGCGCCGCGACTCGCTCACCCTGGTCTTCGAGCTGGACGGCCGTGCGCGCTGGCACGACGGCACCCCGGTCACCGCCGGCGACGTGACCTTCACCTACGCGCGCGCGATGGACCCGGCAATCGCGCCCTCGCTCGCGGGCCTGCTCCGCCACGTCGCATCGGTCACCGCCGAGGGCGACCGCCACGTGGTGTTCCGCTTCCGCCGTGCCTACTCGGGCCAGTTCTTCGACGCGACCTACTACGTCCAGCCGCTCCCGGCTCACCTGCTCGCGCGCATCCGGCCCGACAGTCTGGCGACGTCGGCGTTCGTGCGGGCGCCGGTGGGGAGCGGGCCGTACCGCTGGGTGCGCAGCGAGCCCGGGCAGTTCATCGAGCTCGCCGCCAGCCCGTCGTTCTTCCTCGGCCGCCCCGGTACCGACCGCCTGATCTTCCGCACTGCGACCGACGCGGACGCGCGCATGAACCTGCTGCTGGGCGGCGAGGGTGACGCGATGGTGAACGTCATCCCGCCGCTCTCCAACCGCGACCGCCTGCTCGCACGGGGCGAGATGCGCCTCCTCGCCACGCCGTCGAACAGTCTCGGCTATCTCCTCTTCAACGCCAAGGCACCCGGCGACTCCACCCGGCCCCATGCCCTGCTCGGCGACGTGCGGGTCCGCCGCGCGCTCATTGCGGCGCTCGACCGCGAGGCGATGGTGCGCTCGGCATATGGGCCCTACGGGCGGGTGCCGTACGGACCGGTCTCCGGGCTGCTCTGGGTGAGCGGCATCGCGCCGAAGGCGGAGCGGCAGGATGTCGCCGGGGCCCGTGCGCAGCTCGCGGGCGCCGGCTGGCGCGACAGCGACGGCGACGGCACGCTCGACAAGGACGGCCAGCCGCTCCGGCTCTCGGTGATCGTCCCCGCGCCGAGCGCGGTGCGGAAGCAGCTCGCCGTGCAGGCGCAGGAACAGCTCGCGCGCATCGGCGTGCGGCTCGACGTGCAGGTGCTCGAAGGCCCGGTCTGGGGCGAGCGCCACAGCCGCGGCAACTTCGACATCAGCTTCGGCTCGGCGACGCAGGACCCGGCGCCTGCCGGGCTCATGTACAGCTGGTCGTGCGCCGGGAGCGGCAACGTCGGGCGCCATTGCGACCCCACGGCCGATTCGCTGATGACGAGCGCCGTGCTCACCGCCGGCAACCCGGCGCCGGTCTGGGTGGCGGCGCTCCGCCGCATCGAGGACGGCGCCCGCGCCGCCTACCTCTTTGCCCCGATGAACCTGGTGGCAGTGCACCGCCGATTCGAGAAGGTCGAGGTCCGGCCGGACTCCCCGTGGATGATGGCCTGGAAGTGGCGGGTGCAGCGGGGCCGCGCGCTGGCCCGGGACGCGGCAACCCGCTAGTGGCGCGCTGGCTCGCGGGGCGGCTGGCGCAGGCGCTGGTGACCGCGGCTGTCGCGGCAGCCCTCGCCTTCTTCCTCATGCGCGCCGCGCCGGGCGATCCGCTGGCGCAGCTCAGCGACGACCGACCGATCAGCGCCGCCGAGGTTGCGGCACTCCGCGCGCGCTACGGACTCGACCAGCCGCTCGGCCGGCAGTTCGCGAGCTTCGCGGCGGGGCTCGCGCGCGGGGACCTCGGAACCTCGATCGAGCATGCGCGCCCGGTCGGGACGCTGCTCGCGGAGCGGATGCCGGCAAGCCTGCTCCTGGGTGGGACGGTCCTGCTCATCACCTTCGCCGGCGGCGCGTGGCTCGGCGCGCTGCAGGCGGTCCGCCGCGGCGGCCGGCTCGACCGCCTGCTGGGCAACGCCTCGCTGGCCGCCTACGCGATGCCTTCGTTCTGGCTCGCGCTCCTGCTCGTCTGGCTGGTGGCGATCGAATGGCGGCTCCTCCCCGCCACCGGCATGCGCGACCCGTTCATCCCCGCCTCCGCGGGGGCCGGGGCGCGCTGGCTGGACCTGCTCCGCCACCTGATCCTCCCCGCCCTGACGCTTTCCGCCGTGAACATCGCGGCCACCATGCGGCACCAGCGGAGCGCCATGCTCGAGGCGCTCGCGCTCCCCTTCGTGCGCGCGGCGCGCGCCCGCGGGCTCACCGAGCGCCAGGTGATCTGGCACCATGCCTGGCGAAACGCGCTCTTTCCCGTGGTGACGCTGTTCGGGCTCTGGCTGCCGCTCCTGGTCACCGGGTCGGTGTTCGTCGAGAAGGTGTTCGCGTGGCCTGGACTCGGCGCGCTCGCGGCCGACGCGATCGGCTCGCGCGACTACCCGCTGCTGATGGGGGCGACGCTCCTGGTCACGGCGCTGGTGATCGCGGGAGGCCTGATCGCCGACGCCGCGTACGCGGCCCTCGATCCGCGAGTGCGCCGCCCATGACCAGCGGCGTCGCCGCCATCCTCCACGCGGCGCTCCGCCGCCCCTCGGGCCGCGCCGGCGCGCTGGCGCTGGTGGCGATCGCCGTCTTCGGGCTCTTTGCCCCGCTCGCGCTCCCCGATCCGAACCGCCAGCCGGACGTGGTGCGGGGCGCCCTGCATCCGCCCTCGGCCGCCGCGCCATTCGGCACCGACGAGCTGAGCCGCGACGTGCTGGCCCGCGTGGCGACCGGCACCCGCGTGTCGCTCGCGGTGGCCGCGCTCGCCGTGGCCCTGTCCATGACCCTCGGCGCGCTGGTGGGCATCGTGGCCGGCTACGCGGGCGGCGCCGTGGACGCGGTGCTGATGCGCATCGTGGACGGCGCGCTGGCGATTCCCCGCCTCTTCGTGCTGCTCCTGCTGCTCGCCGTCTGGGAGCGGATGCCCCTCGCGGCGCTGATCCTCGCCATCGGGCTCACCGGCTGGCTCGGCGCGAGCCGGCTGGTCCGCGCCGAAGTCCTGCGCCTCCGCGAGAGCGAGTTCGTGCGCTCGGCGGAGGCCCTCGGGGCCGGGCGGGGGCGGATTATGTTTCGGCACCTGCTGCCGAACACCGCCGGCCCGCTGCTGGTGGCGGCGACCCTCGCGGTCGGCGACGTGATCCTGCTCGAGGCCGGCCTCTCGTTCCTCGGCCTCGGGGTGCAGCCGCCGACGCCGTCGTGGGGCGGCATGATTCTCGACGGGCGCGGTGTGCTCACCGTGGCGCCCTGGGTCAGCCTCTTTCCCGGCCTCGCCATCGTCGCGACCGTGCTGGCCGTCAACCTCTTCGGCGACGCCCTGCGCGACGCCGCCGATCCCCGGAGCGCATGACCACACTCCTCGACGTTCGCGATCTCCGGGTCTCCTTCCCGATGGCAGGCGGCGGCCGCGTCCATCCGGTGGACGGCGTGAGCTTCTCGCTCGAGCGCGGGCGGACTTTGGCGCTCGTGGGCGAGTCCGGCTGCGGCAAGAGCCTCACCAGCCTGGCACTGCTCCGCCTGGTCCCGCCGCCGGGCCGCATCGAGACCGGAAGCGCGGTGCGCTTCGGCGAGACCGACCTGCTCTCGCTCGAGGGCGAGGCGCTCCGCCGGGTGCGTGGCCGCCGGATCGCAATGATCTTCCAGGACCCGATGACCAGCCTCAACCCGGTCTTCACCGTCGGCGCGCAGATCACCGAGGTGATCCACGCGCATTTCGACGTGCCGGCGCGCGAAGCCCGCGACTCGGCGGCGGCCCTGCTCCAGGAGGTCGGCATCCCCGACCCGGTGGCCCGGCTCAGGAGCTATCCGCACCAGCTGAGCGGCGGCATGCGCCAGCGGGTGATGATCGCGATCGCGCTGGCGGGGAAGCCCGAGATCCTCATTGCAGACGAGCCGACCACCGCGCTCGACGTGACGGTGCAGGCGCAGATCCTCGAGGTGCTGGACCGGCTACGCGAATCGCACGGCATGGCGGTCCTGCTCATCACCCACGACCTGGGGATCGTGGCCGGGCGCGCCGATCGCGTCGCCGTCATGTACGCGGGCCAGATCATCGAGACCGCGCCGACGGCCGAGCTGTTCGCCGCGCCGTCACACCCGTACACGCAAGGGCTCTTCGGCTCGGTCCCGCGGCTGCGCGGCCCGCTGGGACGGCTCTCGCCGATCCGCGGCAACGTGCCGCCGCCCGAGGCATGGCCCAGCGGCTGCCGGTTCCGCCTGCGCTGCCCGATCGTGCACCAGCGCAGCAGCGAGATGCCCCCGCTTCTGCCGGTGGGCCCGGACCACGAGATGCGCTGCTGGCTGGCGGAGGACGGCCGGGCGTGACCGCACCACTGCTCGCCGTCGAGGACCTGGTCAAGCACTACCGGACCGAGGGCCTCTTCGCCGCGAAGACGCCGCCCGTCCGCGCCGTGGACGGCGTGTCGTTCACGGTCGGGCGCGGCGAGACGCTGGCGCTGGTCGGCGAATCGGGCTGCGGCAAGAGCTCGGTGGGCCGGACCATCCTCCGGCTGCAGGAGCCGACCTCGGGCCGGGTCGCGTTCGACGGCGCCGACGTCTTCGGCCTCGCGCGCGAGCCGCTGCGCGCGCTGCGCCGGCGCATGCAGATCGTCTTCCAGGATCCCTACAGCTCGCTCAACCCGCGGATGACCGTCGGCGAGGCCGTCGCCGAGGGGATCGAGATCCACCGGCTCGCGCGCACCAGGGCGGAGCGTACGGAACGCGTGGCCGCGCTGCTCGAGGAGGTCGGGCTCGACGCGAGCTACGCGCGCCGCTATCCGCACGAGTTCTCCGGCGGCCAGCGGCAGCGCATCGGCATCGCGCGCGCGCTGGCGGTGGAGCCGGAGTTCCTGGTCTGCGACGAGCCGGTCTCGGCGCTCGACGTATCGGTCCAGGCGCAGGTGATCAACCTGCTCCG
Organism: uncultured Gemmatimonadota bacterium; assembly: GCA_946480845.1. The sequence continues at coordinate 3,199 of CAMLLJ010000105.1, read as the reverse complement.
GGACCTGCAGGAGCGCCGCGGGCTCGCGTACCTCTTCATCGCGCACGACCTCGCCGTGGTGCGCCAGATCGCCGACCGGATCGCGGTCATGTACCTCGGCCGCATCGTCGAGACCGGACCCGCCGAGGCGCTGCTCTCCGACCCGCGGCACCCGTACACCCAGGCACTCCTCTCGGCGGTCCCCGAGCCCGACCCGCTGGCCCAGCGAACGCGCATCGTGCTGAGTGGAGACCCGCCGAGCCCGTCGAACCCGCCGCCTGGCTGCCCCTTCCATACCCGCTGCTTCCACCCGCTCCGGAGCGAGCGCTGCCGCACCGAGGTCCCGCCGTTGCGTCCCGTGCATTCCACGATTGCGGCCTGCCACTACGCCGAGACCTCGGCCATCGCCACCGTGGCTCCGTGACCTCTCTCACGGCCCTTTACCGGCTCCTTCCGTACCATTGAGTTGTGCCGGGCCACCCAGGCGCGGCCGACTCCTGTCGTGGAGGAACTCAATGGCTGGCAAGGACATGCATACCGAGGGCGCCAAGGACCGCACCAAGGGCGCCATGAAGGAAGCGGAAGGCAAGGTTCGCGAGCACGTGGCTGATCTCGCCGACGACGAGAGCGAGCAGCTCAAGGGCTTCGGCCAGCAGGTGAAGGGCAAGGCCCAGCAGGGACTCGGCAAGGCGAAGCAGGCCCTGGATCCCAATCCCGGCCGCGACGACGTCTGACCTCGCAGCACGCTGAATACGGCCGGCGGAGCGTTCTCCGCCGGCCGTATTATTTTCCGCCCATGCCAAGACAACTGCTGTCGTCGGGCGCGCCGTGGGAGCCGGTCGTCGGCTATTCCCGCGCCGTCCGCGTCGGCGACGCGATCTTCGTGGCGGGCACGACCGCCACCGGGCCCGACGGCCGCCTGGTCGGCGCCGGCGACGCCCACGCGCAGGCGACCCAGGCGCTCGCCAACATCGCGAGCGCGCTCGAGCGCGTCGGCTCGTCCCTCCGCGACGTGGTGCGCACCCGCATCTTCGTGACCGACATCTCGCGCTGGGAGGAGATCGGGCGCGCGCACGGCGAGGTCTTCCGCGACATCCGGCCCGCGGCGACGATGGTGGAGGTGCGGGCCCTCATCGACCCGGCGATGCTGGTCGAGATCGAGGCGGACGCCATCGCGCACAGTGCCGGATGAGGATGCAGTCGGTCACCCAGGTCGACGCGTTCGCCGAGCGCGCCTTCACCGGGAACCCCGCCGCCGTCTGCGTGCTCGAGGAGGCGCTCGACCCCGCGACCATGCAGGCCATCGCCGCTGAGATGAACCTGTCCGAGACGGCGTTCCTCCAGGCGCGTCCGGGCGGGTGGGACCTGCGCTGGTTCACGCCCGTCGCCGAAGTCGATCTCTGCGGCCACGCGACGCTGGCAAGCGCGCACGCGCTCTGGGAGACCGGACGGGCAGTGGCGGACGCCGTGCTGCACTTCCACACGCGAAGCGGGGTGCTCACCGCGGTGCAGCGCGACGAGTGGATCGAGCTCGACTTCCCGGCGCTGGGCGGCACCGAAGTGCCGGCACCGGACTGGCTCGAGGCGGCGCTCGGCGCGAGACCGGAGCGCGTCCTCCGCGGCCCATTCGATTTCCTGGTCGAGGTCGGCTCGGAACAGGCCGTGCGCGAACTCGAGCCGGACCTGGGCGTGTTGCGGTCCGAGCCGGTGCGCGGGTTCATCGTCACGGCGGCGGGCACCGGCGGGTTCGACTTCGTGTCCCGCTACTTCTGCCCCGCCTTCGGGATCGCCGAGGATCCGGTCACCGGCTCGGCGCATTGTGCGCTCGCGCCCTACTGGGCGCCGCGGCTCGGGAAGCTGGAAATGGTGGCGTACCAGGCATCGCGCCGAGGCGGTGTCGTCAGGGTGACCCTCGCCGGAAACCGCGTGCTCCTGGGCGGCCGCGCCGTCACGACGCTGCGCGGGGAGCTGTCGTTCTGATGGAAGGTGCGGAGGCGTTCGCGGTGCTGGATGTGCGGGTCGGCCGGATCGCGCGGGCCGAGGTCAATGAGCGGGCCAGGAAGCCGGCCTACCGGCTGTGGATCGACTTCGGCCCGCTGGGTGAACGGCGCTCGAGTGCGCAGCTGGCCGCGCTGTACACGCCCGAGTCGCTGGTGGGACGCCTGGTGATCGCCGCGATGAACCTGGGCACCCGCAACATCGCCGGCTTCGAGTCCGAAGTGCTGGTGCTGGGCCTGCCGGACGCGGCGGGCCACGTCGTCATCCTCACGCCCGAGCGGGAGGTGCCGCTCGGCGGCCGGGTCTACTGACTCAGGTCCCCGCCGAGTCCGCGGCCGCCGGGCGGATCACCAGGCCGGTCACCACCCCGCCGGTCCCGATGGTCCATTCCACGAGCATGCGCTGGGGCGAATTGGCGAACGAGGTGCTGCGGGTGTAGACGGTGACCGTGTCCTCCCGGCTCACCGATTCCACGACGTCCGCCTCCCGCTCCGCCCCGAGCTCGTCCACGGCCTCGCCGGCGAAGCGCGCCAACTCGCTCGCGGTGGGGAAGGTCTGCTTCATCTCCGGCGAGAAGCGCGACCAGAGCTGGTCGAATTCGCGCCCGTAGAACATCGCCGTGTAGGCCCTGCCCTGCTCCGTCGCCGCGCGATCGTCGTCGGTCACGCCGCCCGAGCAGGCGGTCCCCAGCAGCACCGCGATCATCGGAAGCATCCATCGGCCAGGTGCGCGCATGCGCGGGCCTCCCTATAGTTGAGCCTGCAAATAGCACGGGTGTCCGTTCCTCCGCAACTGGAGCGCTGATGCGGGTCTACATCTCGGTGGACATGGAGGGCGTGGCCGGGGTCGTCCACGAGCACCAGACCGACCCGACCGACGCGCGGCACGCGGCCGAATACGCGCGGTCGTGCCGGCTGATGACCGGCGAGGCCAATGCCGCCATCGGCGCGGCCATCGAGGCGGGCGCCACGGCCGTCTGCGTCAACGACAGCCACTGGCTCATGCGCAACCTGATCGTCGGCGAGCTCGACGAGCGGGCCGAGCTGATCAGCGGCGGCCCCAAGGCGCTGTCGATGGTCGAGGGCATCGACGGGGGCTTCGACGCGGCGATGTTCATCGGCTACCACGGCCGCGCCGGCACCGCCCGCTCGGTGATCGACCATACCTACACCGACCTGCTGCACGAGGTACGGATCAACGGCACGCCCGCCGGCGAGCTGGC
>CAMLLJ010000104.1 GCA_946480845.1 uncultured Gemmatimonadota bacterium | reverse complement strand
AGAGCATCTCGCTGGCGGGGACGTGGATTACCCGGATCGCCACGAGCTGGCTGGTCTACCGGCTCACCGGGTCGGTGCTGCTGCTCGGGCTGGTCGGGTTCGCGGGGCAGATCCCCACGCTCTTCCTGGCGCCGGTGGCCGGCGTGTTCGTGGACCGCTGGGACCGGCACCGGGTGCTGGTGGTCACCCAGGCGCTGTCGCTGGTGCAGTCCGCCGTGCTCGCGGCGCTCACCCTCGCGGGCGTCATCACCGTCGCCCACATCCTCGTCCTCTCCATCATGCAGGGCGTGATCAACGCCTTCGACACGCCGGCGCGCCAGGCGTTCGTGGTGACGATGATCGACGACCCTGCCGACCTCCCCAACGCCATCGCGCTCAACTCGTCGATGGTGAACGGGAGCCGGATCATCGGCCCCTCGATCGGCGGGGCACTGATCGCGGCGTTCGGCGAGGGGTGGTGCTTCCTGATCGACGCGGTCTCCTACGTGGCGGTCCTGGGGACGCTGCTGGCGATGCGCGTCGAGCCGGTGCGCCGGGCGCCGCGGGCCGGCCGACTGCTCGCCGAGCTGCGCGCCGGCTTCGAGTATGTCTCCCGCTTCGCGCCGGCGCGGACGCTGCTGCTCCTGCTCGCGCTGGTGAGCCTGATGGGGATTCCGTACACGGTGCTGATGCCGGCCATCGCCCGCGAAACGCTGGGCGGCGGCCCCGACGCGCTCGGCTTCCTGATGACCGCTTCGGGCGCGGGCGCGCTCACCGGCGCGCTCTGGCTCGCCGGCCGCAAGAGCGTCATCGGTCTCGGCCGCGTGATCCTGGGCGGGACGCTGCTGTTCGGCGCCGGGCTCGCCGCCTTCTCGCTGTCGCGGAACCTCCTGCTCTCCATCGCGATCCTGCCGTTCGTCGGCGCCGGGTTCATGGTCACCCTGGCGTCCACCAACACCATCCTGCAGACCATCGTCGCCGAGGAGCTCAGGGGACGGGTGATGGCGTTCTACACGATGGCGTTCCTGGGCACGGCACCGCTCGGCAGTCTCCTCGCGGGCGTCCTCGCCGACCGTATCGGCGCGCCGGCCACGATCCGGCTCGGCGGCATCGCCTGCCTTGCGGCGGGCGCGTGGTACGCGAAGCGCCTGCCCGGGATCCGGAAGCTGGTGCGGCCCATCTACGTCGAGCGGGGGATCCTGGTGCTGGAGCCGGAAGGGGCACCGCAGGTGGCGCCGCGGGCGGACGCAGGCAAGGGCGCGGCGTGAGGCTCGAGCCCGGGTTCGTCACCCGCTTCGCGCCGAGCCCGACGGGGTATCTCCACTTCGGGCACGTAGTGAACGCGCTCTGGGTGTGGGAGACGGCGCGCCGATTCGGCGGGAAGGTGCTGCTCCGCATCGAGGACCACGACCGCACCCGCTGCCGGCCCGAGTACGAACGCGCGCTGCTGGACGACCTCGACTGGCTCGGCCTCGAGCCCGACATCGCGCCGACGGCGTCCTTCCGCGCGGGCCGCTCCGAATGGCGGCAGAGCGACAATGGCGCGCACTACGAGTCCGCGCTCGCGCAGCTCAGGGATGCGGGCCTCGCCTACGTCTGCGAGTGCTCGCGCAGGGACATCGCGGCCGAAGTGCCCGACCGGTTCAACGAGGAGATGCGCTATCCGGGAACCTGCCGCGCGAAGGGCCTCGCGCCGGCGCCGGGCCGCGGATGGCGGGTGATAATGGAGGACGGCGTCGAGGCGTTCGACGACTTGCGCCTCGGACCGGAGCGGCAGGCGCCGGCGGCGCAGTGTGGCGACCTGCTGGTGCGGGACCGGCTGGGGAACTGGACCTACCAGTTCGCGGTGACCGTGGACGACATGCGCCACGGCGTGGACCTGGTGATCCGCGGCGAGGACCTGCTGTCGTCAACGGGCCGGCAGATGCGGCTCGCGCGGCTGCTCGGGCGGAAGGAGGCTCCGCGGTTCCTGCACCATCCGCTGGTCATCAAGGCGTCGGGGGAGAAGCTGAGCAAGGCGGCTCGCGACACGGGTATCCGGGAGCTGCGCGCTGCCGGCGTGACCGCGCTCGAGGTGCTGGCGCGGGCCGCCACCGCCGGCGGGGTGCCGCCTACGCCGCCACCTCCAGCGCCGCCGCCCGATCGGCCGCCTCGGGATCGAACTCCCCCTCCCACCGCCCCATGATCGCCGTCGCCAGGCAGTTGCCCACCAGGTTCACGGTGGTCCGCGCCATGTCCATCAGCTCGTCCACGCCCAGGATGACCGCGATGCCCGCGAGCGGCAGGTTGAAGCTCCCCAGCGTGCCCGCCAGGATCACCAGCGACGCCCGCGGCACCGCCGCCACCCCTTTGCTGGTGAGCATCAGCGTCAGCATCATCAGGAGCTGCTCGCCAAGGCTCAGGTCCACGCCCGCCGCCTGCGCGACGAAGATCGCCGCCAGCGAGAGGTAGAGTGTCGAGCCGTCGAGGTTGAACGAGTAGCCGGTGGGAAGCACGAACGCCGCGATCCGCCGGGAGACCCCGAACTTCTCCATGTTCTCGAGCGCCTTGGGGAGCGCCGCATCCGAGGACGTGGTGGCGAAGGCGATCAGCGCCGGCTCCTTCACGAAGCGGAAGAAGCGCTTGATCGGCACCCGCGCGATCAGCGCCGCCGGCAGCAGCGCCACCAGCGCGAAGACGAGGAGCGCGCCGTAGAGCGTGAGCACCAGCAGCGCCAGGTTCCTGAGCACCCCGATGCCGCTGTGGCTCACCGTCACCGCCATCGCCGCGCCGATGCCGATCGGCGCGTAGAGCATCACGATCCCGGTGAACTTGAACATCGTCTCCGCCAGCCCCTCGCAGAAGCCGAGCATCGCCGCCTTCGGCCGCGCGTGGGGCACCTTCATCAGGGCGATCGCGAAGATGATGGCGAAGACCACGACCTGCAGCACCTCGTTCTTCGCGGCGGCGTCGAAGAAGCTCTGCGGGAAGGTGTGCTCGAGGGTGCTGGTGAGCGTCGGCCGGCTCGCGGCGATCTGCTGCGTCGCCTGCGCCGCCGCCGTCTCCGGCGGGATGATGACGCCGACCCCCGGCTTCGTCAGGTGCACCGCGCCCAGCCCGATGAAGAGCGCGATGGTGGTCATGACCTCGAAGTAGAGCAGCGACTTCCAGGCGAGCCGCCCCACCCGCTTGAGGTCGTCGCCGTGCCCCGCGATCCCCACCACCAGGGTGCCGAAGAGCAGCGGCACGATGATCGACTTGATGAGCCGGAGGAAGATGGTGCTGAGCGGCTTGAGCGCGGCGCCCGTCTCCGGCGCCTGCCAGCCGATGACGATGCCGATCGCCATCGAGATGAGGATCCACTTCGTAAGCGAGATGCTGCGCAGGAATTTCCACATCGAGTGGCGGCTCGCTGGGTCAGGGGGTGGCTCGTGCCCGCACGGTCCCCGATAGCCAGCCGGGCACCGCCGGGACTACATTGGGAAAACCCGTCCTTCTCTACCCTCCGGAGTCACATCAGATGGAAGCTGGCGCCAGCGAACGGCGAGGCATGCCGCTCCACACCAAGATCTTGCTCGGGCTCGTGATCGGCGCCGCCGCCGGCGTCGCCTGCAACCTGCTCTGGAAGGACGTTCCCGAGCTGGTCTGGTTCACCGACAACATCGCCGGGCCGGTGGGCCAGGTCTTCCTGCGCCTGCTGTTCATGGTGGTGGTGCCGCTGGTCTTCACCTCAATCACCCTCGGCGTCACCTCCCTTGGCGACATCCGGCACATCGGGCGGGTGGGCGGGCGCACCCTGGCCTTCTTCCTCGGCACCACGGCGCTGGCCGCCGCCCTCGGGCTCACCCTGGTGAACCTGATCCGGCCCGGCGAGTCGCTCGATCCGGCCGTGCGCGCCCAGCTCCTCGCCGAGTACTCGGGCGAGGCCGGGGAGAAGGTGGCGGCGTCGCAGGTGACGGGCTTCGGGGTCGAGACCATCGTCAACATCATCCCGCGCAACCCGGTCGCCGCCGCCGCCAACGGCGACATGCTGGGCCTGATCTTCTTCTCGCTGGTGCTGGGCATCACGCTCACCATGATGGCGAAGGAGCGCGCGGCGCCGCTGGTTGGGGTGCTCGAGAGCATCAGTGAAGCCGTGATGCTGATGATCGGCTTCGCCATGAAGGTGGCGCCCATCGGCGTGGCGGGCCTGATCTTCTCGGTCACGGCGAAGTTCGGCTTCGACGTGCTCCGCTCGCTCGGCCTCTACGCCATCATGGTGCTCATCGGCCTGGCGATCCACCAGTTCGCCATCCTGCCCACGCTGGCGCGCATCATCACCGGCATCCGGCCGCTCGACTTCCTGCGCCGGATCCGCGGGCTCATGATCACCGCCTTCTCCACCTCCAGCTCCAACGCCACCCTGCCGACCACCATCAGGACGGCCGAGGAACAGTTCGGCGTCCCCAGCCACATCGCGGGCTTCGTGCTCCCGCTCGGCGCCACCATGAACATGAACGGCACCGCCCTCTTCGAGGGGATGACCGTCCTGTTCCTCGCCCAGGTCTTCGGCGTGCAGCTGGGCCTCGTCGAGCAGGCGATCGTGATCGGGATGTCGGTCATCACGGCGCTCGGCGCCGCCGGTGTGCCCAGCGGGTCGATCCCGCTGCTGGTGATGGTGCTGGTGATGGTGGGCGTGCCGGGAGAAGGCATCGCCCTGATCCTCGGCGTGGACCGGATCCTCGACATGTCGCGCACGGTGCCCAATGTGACGGGCGACGTGATCACCTCGCTCTACATCACCAGGCGCGAGGGGATTGCGCTCTCGCCCCCGGCGCCGGCCGATACCTGACCGGCACCGCGGCGGTCAGCGATGCTGGACCAGCTCCGCCGCCTTCGCCTCGATCCCCGCCAGGAGCTGGTCGTAGGAGGCGGAGAACTTCTTCACGCCTTCGACTTCCAGCTCCTTCGTCACCTTCCTGAGGTCGATCCCCGACGCCGCCAGCCCCGCGAGGTCCGCCTCGGCGCGGGCCATCTCGTCGTGGATGCGGACCCTGGGCTCGCCGTGGTCCTTGTACGCGGCGAAGGTGTCCGGCGGCAGCGTGTTCACGGTGTCGGGCGCGATCAGCGCTTCCACGTAGTAGATGTCGGGGTAGGCCGGGTCCTTGGTGCTGGTCGACGCCCAGAGCGGCCGCTGCACGTTGGCGCCCTTCGCCGCGAGCTTCCGCCAGCGCGGCGACTCGATCGTCTCGGCGAAGAGCCGGTAGGCACGGCAGGCGTTGGCGATCGCGGCGCGGCCGCGCACCTTGCGCGGATCGCCGGCGGCGTCGAGGAGCGGGTCCACCTTGGTGTCCACGCGGCTCACGAAGAAGCTCGCCACCGAGTAGATGCGCGAGATGTCCTCGCCGCGCGCCACCCGCTGCTCCAGCCCCGTGAGGTAGGCGTCGATCACCTCGGCGTGCCGCTCCACCGAGAAGAGCAGGGTGATGTTGACGTTGATCCCCGCGGCCGTCGACTGCGTGATCGCCGGCAGGCCTTCCTTCGTGCCCGGGATCTTCACCATCACGTTGGGCCGGTCCACCAGGGCCCAGAGCCGCGCCGCTTCGCGCGCCGTGGCCCGGGTGTCGTTGGCCATGTCGGGGTGGACCTCGATGGAGACGGTTCCGTCGCCGTGCTTCGACGCATCGTACACCGGCCGGAACAGGTCGCACGCGGCGCGGACGTCCTCGGCCGAGATGGCGTCGAAGATCTCCGCCGGCGACTTCCCGGCGTCGGCCAGCTCGCGGATGTCGTCGTCGTAGAGCCGGCTCCCCGACACCGCCTTCTCGAAGATGGTCGGGTTCGACGTCATCCCGCGGAGACCGTCCTCGGCGATGAGCCGGGCCAGCTCGCCGTCGGTGACGAGGTCGCGGGTGATGTAATCGTACCAGGGGCTCTGGCCCAGGCGGCCGAGCTCGATGAGCGCGTTGGTCATGTACGACTCCTCTCCAGCACCCGGCGCACGGCGTCTGCCGCGTTGGCGGGCGTCAGGTGGAACTCCTCGAAGATCTTCTCGGCCGGCGCCGAGGCGCCGAAATGGTCGATCGCGAGCATCGCGCCGTCCTCGGTCACCCACTTCATCCAGCCGAAGGGCGACGCTGCCTCGATGCCGACTCGCGCGCGGATGGCCGGCGGGAGCACCTCGTCGCGGTAGGCCTGGTCCTGCTGGTCGAAGACGTCCCACGACGGCATGCTGACGACGCGCGCGCGGATCCCGTCCTGCATCAGCAGGTGCGCCGCGTCGAGCGCCACGGACACCTCGCTCCCGGTGGCGATGAGGATCGCCTGGGGGCCGCCCTCCGGCTCGTGCAGGATGTAGGCGCCCCGGCGGGTGCCGTCGGCGGACTTCACCTTGTGGCGGTCGAAGATGGGCAGCTTCTGCCGGGTGAGCACCAGCACCGTGGGCCCGTCGGTGCGCGCCACCGCGGCCTTCCAGGCCTCGACGGTCTCGTTGGCGTCGGCGGGACGGAACACCGAGAGCCGCGGGATCGCGCGCAGCATCGCCAGGTGCTCGATCGGCTGGTGCGTGGGCCCGTCCTCACCCAGCCCGATCGAATCGTGGGTGCCGATCCAGATCACCGGCAGCTGCATGATCGACGCGAGCCGGATCGAGGGCTTGGCGTAGTCGGTGAAGACGAGGAAGGTGCTGCCGAAGGGACGGAGGCCGCCGTGGGCGAGGATGCCGTTCATCGCAGCGCCCATCGCGTGCTCGCGGACGCCCCAGTGCATCAGGCGCCCGCTCGACACCGGCCCAAAGGTGCCCAGGTCCTCGATGACCGTGCCCGTGCTCTCGGCGAGGTCGGCGGAGCCGCCGACGAGCGTCGGCACCGTGGCGACGAGCGCCTGCAGTGTCTTCGCCGACGCCTGCCGCGTCGCGAGCTTTCCCTGGTCGGGGGTGAAGACGGGGAGCTTCGCGTCCCATCCCTCGGGCAGTTCGCCCGCCATGGCGCGCCGGTACTCGGCCGCGAGCTCCGGATGCGCCTGCTCGTACCGTGTGAAGAGCGCGCGCCATCCCGCCTCCAGCCGCTCACCCGCGGGCACGGCCTCACGCCAGTGCTCGAGTGCATCCTCCGGCACGAAGAACGGGTCCTGGGGCCAGCCCAGGATCTCCTTGGTGCGGCGGACTTCCTCCTTGCCGAGCGGCGCGCCGTGCGCGGCGGCGGTGCCGCTCTTGGTCGGCGCGGGGTTCCCGATTACGGTGCGGAGGACGATGATGGAGGGACGCGCGGTCTCGCGCCGCGCCGCCTCGAGCGCCAGGTGGATGGCGTCGAGGTCGTTGCCGTCGCCCACGTGCTGCACGTGCCAGCCGTACGCCGCGAAGCGCATCCCCACGTCTTCGCTGAAGGCGAGGGCGGTGTCGCCGTCGATGGTGATGTGGTTGTCGTCGTAGATCATGCAGAGCCGGCCGAGGCGCAGGTGGCCGGCGAGGCTCGCGGCCTCGCTGGCAACGCCCTCCATCAGGTCGCCGTCACTGCAGAAGCCCCAGATCGAATGGTTCACGATCTCGAACCCGGGCCGGTTGAAGCGCTCCGCCAGCATCCGCTCCGCGATCGCCATGCCGACGGCGTTGCCGAAGCCCTGGCCCAGGGGACCGGTGGTGGTCTCGACGCCGGGCGTATGGCCACGCTCGGGATGGCCGGGCGTCTTCGAGTCCCACTGGCGGAAGTTGCGGATCTCGTCGAGCGACAGGTCATAGCCCGTCAGGTGCAGCAGCGAGTAGAGCAGCATCGACGCGTGGCCGCAGGAGAGCACGAACCGGTCGCGATCGTCCCAGCCGGGGTTCCGCGGATTGTGGCGGAGGAAGCGATGCCAGAGCACGTAGGCCGCGGGGGCCAGCGCCATCGGCGTGCCCGGATGTCCCGAATTGGCGGCCTCGACGGCATCCATCGAAAGGCCGCGGATGGTATTGATGCTGCGCCAGGCGAGATCGTTCGGGAGGCGGGGGGTGTCCTGCTTGGCGGCGCGGGCAGTCGAAGAGCTGGGCAGACAGACTCCTTGTGGGCGTACTGTCCTCCCGCCGTCACGGCGGGGCGGACCGGGAATTTAGCCCGGAACGCTGTTCGCCGTAACCGACCACCGACAGTGACGACGCCGCGATGAGCGAGCGCACCTACCGCATCCACGAAGTGAGCGAGCTGACCGGCCTCGAGCCGGACCGGCTGCGCGCCTGGGAGCGGCGGTACGCCGTCGTGCGGCCAGTGCGCCTCCCGAACGGGTACCGCGCCTACAGCAGCGAGCAGGTGGCGCTGCTCGGCGCCTACGCCCGGCTCATCGAGGGGGGCGCGCGGATCGGCGATCTCGCCGAGCGGCCGGTCGAGGAGGTCATTGCGCGGGCGGCGGGGCGGCGGCTGCCCGGACCCCCGCATGACTCCCTGCTGGACGCGGTGAAGGCGCTCGATCGCGAGCGGCTCGAGGCGCTGGTCGCGGCGGAGATCCGCCGGCATGGGCTTGCCGCCTTCGCGCGGGACGCGGCACCGCGGCTGGCCGCTGCGGTGGGAGAGCTCTGGGCCCTCGGCCGCCTGCCGGTGGCGGCCGAACATGTCGCCACCGAGGTGGTGCTGCACGCCCTCAAGGGCGGCCTGGCGCCCGGACGGCAGCGGGGGCCGCTGGTGCTCGCGGCCTGCCTCCCGGGGGAGCGGCATGAGTGGGGGGTGACCGCCGCGATGGTGCTGGTCCAGGAGCTGGGCTGGCGCTGCCACTACCTCGGCCCGGACCTGCCGGTCTCCGAGCTGCACGACGCGGCCTGGGCCCTCCGGCCGGCGGCGGTGGCGGTGAGCGGCTCGAGCCCGGCAGTCGTGCAGCGGAACCTGGACGACCTGGCCGCGCTGGTCCCTCGGCTCCCGCCGGGGGTCACGGCCATCGCCGGCGGGGGTGGGACCGGGCCGCACCTGGCCCTGCTGGCCGGATTCGGCTGGAACGTGGGAATCAGGGGGTTCGGGACCCGAACAGCGCCCGAATCAGGGGCAAGCTCTGTCGTTCCGGCCCCGGAATTGCTAGATTGAATGCTGTTCCGCCCGGTTCAGCCGGGAGCAGGCTTCACTCATCAGGACATTTTGTGGCACGACGCAGACAGAGACAATCGAACGACATCCCCGCACGAGGCTTTCGCAGGTCGCCCGGACGCAGCATGCAGTCGCATCGCGACTGGCTTCTCGCTCAACACGGTTCGTTCTGTGCCTATTGCGGCATCGAAACCCCGCCCGACGTCATCACCCTCGATCATGTGCGCCCCCGCCGCGGCCAGACGGCCTACGACCGGCCCGACAACCTGGTGCTCGCGTGCCGGGACTGCAACGCCGCCAAGGCGGACACGCCGCTCGTGGCGTTCCTGATGCAGCGGCGAGCGCGTGGAGTGTTCCTGCTCCACTACGGTGACCACCTGTCCGAGCCGCTCAAGGAGCTGGCGAGGCAGGCGTCGGAGCGTCCGCTGCTCACGCGGGACGCGTAGGACGAAAAAGGGGACGGGTCAGCGACCCGTCCCGCGAGGATGTCGGCCCAGGCCCGCGCCCACCAAGGCGCGGGCTTTTGCGTGTGCGAGACTTTGCCGACCGGACTCAGCTCGCACGGAGCCGGCCGGGGGCAGGGGCCCCTCCGCCCGCCGGGCGACCACGTCGG
>CAMLLJ010000103.1 GCA_946480845.1 uncultured Gemmatimonadota bacterium | reverse complement strand
ACAGCCGGGCGGCGTTCCGCCGCGCCATCGCCCTCGATGCCGACGGCGTCGAGCTTGACGTGCACGCCACCCGCGACGGCGCCATCGTCGTGCACCACGATGTCGAGCTGCCGGGCTACGGCCCGATCCCCCTGCTCTCCCTCGAGGACGTGCGGCAGGCGCGCCTCCGGAATGGGGAGACGGTGCCGCTCCTCTCGGAAGTGCTGGAGATCCTGGGGACGCGGGAGACGTGGATCGAGGTGAAGTCGCTGGCGGGGGCGCACGACGGGGAGCTGCTCCAGGCCATCGCGAATGCACCGGCGCCGGCCGCGTGCGCCGTGCATTCGTTCGACCACCGGATCATTCGCCGCCTGCACGCGGCGGCGCCGCGCGTGCGGCTCGGCGTGCTGCTGAGCGCCTACGTGCTCGACCCGGTCCGGGTGATGCGCGACGCGGGCGCCACCTGCCTCTGGCAGGAGGCGGAGCTGATCGACGAGGACCTGGTCAACCGGGTCCACGCCGCCGGCGGCGAGGTGATCGCATGGACGGTGGACGAAGCCGGCGCGCTCGACCGCCTCACCCGCCTCGGCGTGGACGGGCTTTGCGGCAACTATCCCGACCGCATCCGGATCGCCATCGGGCCCAAGGCGGCCTTCCGCGCGGACGACCGCTGGGTCTGAGGCCTACGGGACCGTGGGCTCCGCCGGAATTTCCTCGGAGACCACCATCTCGGCCGGCGGCGCCGGCGTATCGTGCACCGAGGTGCCCTCCGCCCGCGCGGCGGCGAGCTGGCGCTCGAGGCCCGCGATCTCCCGCTCCAGGTCGTCGAGCTTGAGGAGCTGCGCATCGATCCGCGCCTGCTCCACGTCGCCCTGCCGCTCCTTCCGGTGCACGTAGAGGCCCAGCTCACGGGCGGCCCCATCCCGCTGGCGGCGGACCCGCATCAGCTCGATCTGCACCTTGCCCTCGTCGATGGCGGCCTGTGCGCGGCGGCCGATCGTTTCCAGCTCGTGATTCAGTCGGTCGATGATGGTGGACATCGTTCCCCCGGGTGTCTCAGGTTGCCGGAAATATAAAGGGGCGAGTCCCGGAAGACTCGCCCCTTCGATCGTGCCTGCTCCGTACCCGCCCCGCTTCAGCTCGCCTGGGCGGCCTCGGCCGGATAGACGGACACCTTGCGGCGGTCCTTGTCCTTGAACTCGAACTTGACCACGCCGTCGACGAGCGCAAAGAGCGTGTCGTCGTTGGCCCGGCGCACGTTCTTGCCCGGATGGAACCTGGTGCCGCGCTGGCGGAGAATGATGTTCCCCGCGAGCACCTTCTCGCCGCCGAACTTCTTGACGCCGAGGTACTGCGGGTTGCTGGTCCGCCCGTTCTTGCTGGAGCCTACGCCCTTTTTATGTGCCATCGCTGCCTCAGCCGACCTTCACGTCGGTGATCTTCACTTCGGTGAACTTCTGCCGGTGGCCGGTCTTCCGGCGGTAGTTCTTCCGGCGCTTGAACTTGAAGACGTAGATCTTCTTTTCCTTGCCGTCGCCCACGACCTCGCCGATGACGGAGGCGCCCTTCACGAACGGCGCGCCGGCCCGGATGGTGTCGCCGTCCGACGAGAGCAGGACCTCGTCGAAGGTGACCTTCTCACCCGGCTCCTTGTGCATGAGCGGGAGCCTGAGGGTCTGCCCCTTTTCGGCCCGGAACTGCTTGCCCAGCGCGCGGAAGATTGCGTACATGTGATGAACCCATCTGGAGTTAGCCGGGAATCATAACTAGGACGGTCGGGACGGTCAAGACGGTCGGGACGGTCGGGAAGAGACGAACAACCTGACCGTCCTGACCCCCAACCCGACCGTCCTGACCGTCCCGACCGTCCTGACCGTCATGCTACGGCATACAACTCGGTAACATCTCTGCCCCCTGGCCTGCTCATCAGCCTGAACTCGTCCAGCCGCATCATCGGGTCGTCCCGGAGGTCCAGGTCGAGCCCGGTGGCCTTCTGGAGGTTGTTCAGCAGGCGGGGCTCCTCCTCGAGCAGGTAGAGGGCCACCTCGGGGTGGAGGCGGACGGTGAGCTGGCGCTCCCGGTGCTCGTGGCCCGCCCGCTTGAGCGACCGCTCCAGCCTCCGGGCGACCACCTCGGGGGTGAACACCCGGCCCGAGCCGGCGCAGGTCGGGCAGTCGCGGGTGAGCGAGTGCCAGAGCGAGGGCCGCACTCGCTGGCGGGTCATCTCGACCAGGCCCAGCTCCGACACGGCAAAGGCCTTGGTCCGGGCCCGGTCGCGGCCCAGGTGCATGCGCAGCTCCTGGAGCACCTTGTCCCGGTTCTGCCGGGCCTCCATGTCGATGAAGTCGCAGACGATGATGCCGCCGATGTCGCGCAACCGGATCTGCCGGGCGATCTCGCGTGCCGCCTCGACGTTGGTGCGGAGGATGGTCTTCTCGGGATCCTTCTTGCCGGTGTAGCGGCCGGTGTTGACGTCGATGGAGACGAGCGCTTCGGTGGGCTGGATGATGATCGAGCCGCCGGTGGGCAGCTCCACCCGCGCCTTGAACAGGTCGCGGATCTCGTTCTCGATGTCGAACCGGTCGAAGAGCGGGGTCGGCTCGGTGTACATGTGCACCCGCGCCATCAGCTCCGGGTCGATCTGCTGCAGGTACTGCTCGACCTCGTTGTACAGCTCCCTGGAGTCCACCCAGAGGGCATCCACCTTGGCGCTGAAGAGGTCGCGGATGATGCCGCGGGTGAGGCTCGTCTCCCGCTGCAGCAGCGCCGGGGCCTTCCGCACGAAGGTCTTCTTGCGATTGATCTTTCGCCAGAGGTTGACGAGCGACTCGATTTCCCGACGGAAGTGATCCTCCGTCACCCCCTCGGCGACGGTCCGCACGATGACGCCGCCCGAGTCGCGCGGCAGGAGGCGGGTGACCATCTCCCGCAGCTTGGCGCGCTGTTCGCGGCTCTCGATCTTCCGGCTCACCCCGACCTTCGAGCCGTACGGCATGTAGACGAGGAAGCGCCCGGCGAGGGAGATCTGCGCGGTGACCCGGCAGCCCTTGGTGCTGATCGGCTCCTTGGTCACCTGGACGGGAAGCGTCTGGCCCTTCTTGAGGATGTCCTGGATGTTGGGAATCGGGCGCCGTGGCGACACCTCGCGCCGGCGCGCCTCGACCGGTGCGCCGTTCCCGCCCCGCTTGCGCCGCCGGCCGCTTCCGGACTCGGGCGCCTCTCCCTGCTCGCCCTCCTCCCCGGCTCCCCGCCCCTCGAAGTCCCCGACTGCGATCGCCGCCTCGGCATCGGCTCCCTCGTCAGTCTCCTCGTCCGGATCGGGCTCCTCATCCTCATCCGGCTCCAGGAGGTCGGACGCATGCAGAAAGGCGCTCTTCTCGAGGCCGATGTCCACGAACGCCGCCTGGATGCCGGGGAGCACCGCTTCGACCTTGCCCAGGTAGATGTCGCCGACGGTGCGGCGGTGGTCGGGCCGGTCGATCAGCAGCTCGACGAGGCGGTCGTCTTCCAGGATCGCCACGCGCGTCTCGCGCTGGCTGCCGTTGATGAGGATCTCGCGTTTCAAGCGGAGAAGTCCTTGCGCAGTCGGGGCCCGCGGCCCGGAGGCCGGGCCGACTCAAGCGGAGTCGCCGGGCAGCCTGGACGCCAGTGGCAATCGAATGGCTAATTATATGGGGGGATGGACTTTAGGGCAACGGACGCCTACCGCACGACATCCCCCAGAATATGCCTCGCAATCACGATCCGCTGGATCTCGCTCGTCCCCTCCCCGATCTCGCAGACCTTGGCGTCTCGCATCATGCGCTCGACCGGGTAGTCGGTGGTGTAGCCGTAGCCGCCGAAGATCTGCACGGCGGTGGTCGTGGCGCGCATGGCGAGCTCGGAGCAGAACAGCTTGGCCATCGCCGCTTCCTTCTTGAACGGCTTGCCGTGCTGCTTGAGCCAGGCGGCGTGGTACAGCAGGTGGGTGCCTGCCTCGATCTCGAGCGCCATGTCGGCAAGCTGGAAGTGGATGCCCTGGAAGCTCCCGATCGGCCGGCCAAACTGCTTCCGGGCGCCCGCGTACGCCAGCGCGGCATCGTACGCGCCTTCGGCGATGCCGAGCGACAGTGCCGCGATCCCGATGCGGCCGGCGTCCAGCGTCCGGAGGAAGTTGACGAACCCGAGCCCCACCGTGCCCAGGACGTTCTCCTTGGGGACCACGGCATCCTCGAAGACGAGCTCCCGGGTGTCGCTCGCGCGCCAGCCCATCTTGTCTTCCTTCTTGCCGGCCCGGACGCCGGGAGTCTTTGCGAGGTCCGGCGCGTGTCCCACGCCGAGCGCACGGCACTTCTCCAGGTCCACCGTGTCCTTGGTGACGATGAAGCTGGTGATGCCCTTGTTGCCGCTGCCCGGCTCGGTGCGCGCGGTGACGGAGAAGATCTCGCCGACGCCCGCGTGCGTGATGAAGACCTTGGAGCCGTTGAGCAGGTAGTGGTCGCCCTTGTCCACGGCGGTGGAGGCGGTGCCGCCGGCATCGCTGCCGGCGCCGTGCTCGGTCAGGCCGAACCCGCCCAGCACCTTGCCCGAAGCGAGCAGCGGCACGTACCGGCGGCGCTGCTCCTCGGTCCCGAACTCGACGATGGGCGAGGTGCCCAGGTTGGTGTGGGCGCTGATGGTGAGCGCGTGGCTCGCATCCACCTTCGCCATTTCATGGATGGTGACATAGTATGAGAGCTGGTCCATCCCGGCGCCGCCCAGCTCCTCGCTCCAGGGCACGCCGAGCAGGCCCAGCTCGCCCATCTTCCTGATGTTCTCCCAGGGGAAGGTCGACGTCTGGTCCAGCTCCCTGGCGACGGGAGCGATCTCGTCCCGGGAGAATTCGCGCACCATGTCGCGAACCTGGTACTGCTGTTCGGAGAAGTAGAGCGACAGATCCATGGTGCCCGCGGGCTCAAGTGAGAGGTGACGACTCGGATGCGGCGGAATATAGCGGGACAGCAGCCTGGTCCGGAGCGGATGACGTGATTCGATTGAGCTGGCACACAGGTCCCTGGCTCGCCTGCCTCGCGGCGCTCGCCGCGGGATGCGGAACGGAGGAGAACCCGCCGCCGGCCGCGGGACTCCGGCTCGCGCCGGTGGACAGCGGTTACGACTTCTCCATCTTCGTCGCCTCGCCGCCCGGCGACCGCGAGCGCCTGCTCGTCGTCGAGCGTGGCGGCACGATCCACCTCCGGAAGAACCGCGTCCGCCAGCCAGCCCCCTTCCTCGATCTCACGTCCCGCACCGGCGGTGCCGGCGAGTACGGCGTCTACAGCATCGCCTTCCATCCGCGGTATGCCGTGAACCGGCAGCTCTACGTCTACTACGTGGCCAACGACGGCAGCTCGCAGGTCGCCCGCTTCACGGCGGACCCGTCGGGCGATGCTGCCGACGCCGCCAGCGAGCTGACCATCCTCGCCCAGCCGCAGCCGGCGGGGGCCGTGCTCTACGGCGGCCGCATCGGCTTCGGTCCCGACGGCATGCTCTACGTCGCATTCGGAGACGGGGTGCCGGGGGCCGGGCCCGCGAGCGAGGCGCAGGACAGCGGCTCGTTCATGGGCAAGATGCTGCGCATCGACGTGGACGCCGGCACGCCGTACGCCGTTCCCCCCGACAATCCGTACCTCGCGCGCCCCGGCTGGCGGCCGGAGATCTGGCAGCTCGGCTTCCGCAACCCGTGGCGCTGGAGCTTCGACCGCGAGACGGGAGACCTCTACGTGGGCGACGTGGGCGAGGACCTGCTCGAGGAGGTGAATGTGCTCGAGTCGCCCATCGAAGGGGGGAACAACTTCGGCTGGCCCTTCATGGAGGGCGACGGATGTTTCGAGCCGGCCGCGGGCTGCGAGACGGCGGGCCTGGTGACGCCGCTGGTCCAGTATCCGCATGCGGGCAACGCCTGCTCGGTCACCGGCGGGCACGTCTATCGCGGGAGCGACTTCCCCGCCCTGCGCGGCACCTATCTCTACAGCGACTTCTGCGGCGGATGGATCCGGAGCTTCCGGCTGGTGGGCGGCGAGGCCATGCAGGCGTACCCGGAGCTTCCGGCGCCGCTCGCGGGCGGGCTGACCGACAACGCCGTGTCGTTCGGCGAAGACTCGGACGGCGAGGTGTACGTCGTGTATGCCTCCGGGCGCATCTATCGCATCGAGGAAGTGCTCACCCCATGACGCGGCGCCAGATCCGCGCGAACCCGGCCGGGCGCGCCGTGCAGCGTTCGCAGCCCGCGCACCGGTCCACCCGCTCGCCAAAGTACCCCATCAGCTCGGCGCGCAGGCAGCTGCGTCGCCTCGCATAGCGCTCCACCGCCTGGATCCGCGCGAGTGCGGCCGCCCTCCGCGCGTCGACCCGCTTCCAGTTCACCGCGCCGCGCCCGGGCTTCAGCTCAGCCTTCAGGCGCTCGACCGATTCGGCCACAGCGCGCGGCAGCCGGGCCGCCGGGCGGCGCCCGGTCCAGACCTCTTCGACGAGCTTGTGGTCCGGAAACGTGACGTCGAGCTGGCGCCGGTGCACCTCGGCGTCGCCGCGCCGGTGCAGGAGCACACAGCGCGCGGCACCACCGTCCCGGCCCGCCCTTCCGGCTTCCTGGTAGTACGACTCGGGCGTCGGCGGCATGGACCAGTGCACCACCAGGCGGACGTCGGGCTTGTCGATGCCCATGCCGAACGCGGAAGTGGCGACGACGACGCCGAGCTCGCCGGCGAGGAACCGCAGCAGGCGCTCGCCGCGGACTTCGCGGTCGAGGCCGGCATGGTAGGCAATCGCCACATGCCCGGCATGGCGCAGCGCCGAAGCGAGCGCCTCGGTGCTCCTGCGGGTCGGCGCATAGACGATCGCGAGGGACTCGCGCTCCCGGAGCAGGCCGAGCAGCGTGTCCAGCCGCTCCCGCTCCGACGCGACCGGGCAGACGCCGAACCAGAGATTCCGGCGGTCGAAGGACGCCAGGTGGAGGTCGCAGTCGCGCTGCGGCCCGCCGAGGCCGAGCGCCGAGATGATCTCCTCCCGGACCCGGGGCGTGGCGCTGCCGGTGAGCGCCACGACGGGTGGCCGGCCCAGGCGCTCGCGCGCCGCGGCGAGGAGCCGGTAGCTCGGCCGGAAATCGTGGCCCCACTCGGCGATGCAATGCGCCTCGTCCACGGCAAGCAGCGCCGGACGGAGTCCGCGGATGGTCAGTGCATCGGCGGCCCTGCCGAGCCGTTCCGGCGAGGTGTAGAGCAGCCGCACCTCGCCGCGCGCAAGGCGGTCGAAAACCGCCGAGATGTCGGCCGGCTCGAGCGGCCCGGCAAGGCTCGCCGCGGCCAGCCCGCGGGACCGCGCGGCGCGCACCTGGTCCTCCATCAGTGCGATGAGCGGCGAGATGACCACGGTGAAGCCGCCGAGCACCAGGGCGGGTACCTGGAAGCAGACGGACTTCCCTCCGCCCGTCGGCAGCACGCCGAGCGTGTCCCGGCCGGCCAGGACCGAGCGGACGATCCGGCCCTGCATCGGGCGGAAGGCCGGGAAGCCGAAGTGCGCCTCGAGCAGGCGGCAGGCGTCGGCGTAGCGGGGGTTCATGCAGCACGATGGGGCGGACGACGATCGTCCGCCCCATCACTCGAGCGCAGCCGCGGCCATGGGCGCGCGGGACTGCGATTGAACTCCATCGCCGATCGCACGTGGTGGCCGGAAAAGAAAACGCCCCGCCGTGTGGCGGGGCGTTTCCGAACTCATCCAGCAGGATTACATCGCCGTCCCGCTGCCGCCGAAGCGGACGCCGAGCGTGACCGGCACGAAGTTCGTGCTCGAGCCCTCGGTGAAGACATTGTGGAAGCGGCCCTCGACGAAGATCGAGGCGCTGCCCATGCCCATGTTGAAGCCGGCGCCGCCGTTGATGCCGAACTTGGTCTCCGAATCGTCATCGAAGTCGTCGAAGTTCGCCTTGAAGTTGTACACACCGGCGCCCGCGATGATGTACGGGTGGAACTTCGAGTCCGGCGACGTCTGGAACGTGTAGACGCCGTTCAGGGTGCCCGTGATCATCTGGAAGTTGCCCGGGCCCGCGAAGTCCTCCTGCAGGTCGCTGAAGCCGATGCGGTGGTACGTGCCGTCGAGACGGATCCCGACCGGCAGGCTGGCCGGCTGGAACTCGACGAGACCGGTTCCGTGGAACCCGGTCTTGGCCGCGTCGCCGAAGTCGCCAAGGGGCAGCGTGACGCCGCCGCCGAGGCCGAACGACACCGGCGTCTGGGCCTGTGCAGCCGACGCGAACAGAGCGGTCGACAGCGCGAGAGCCGCAACACCCTTCAACATTCCCTTCATGCCTTCCTCCTGAGTCCCCGGTTGACCTGTTGAGGTGCCCCTTTACCCTCTCCCTGCAGCCGCCTGGCGGCGGTGAAGCCCAGCCATATAACCAGCGAAGTTAGCAATTCCTGTCCGTTTCGCAACGGGTATCCGCGATTTCGGTCCCGTAACCCCTTGCTGGGCAACCCGTTGCCAAAAGCGGCAGTCCATGCGTAAAGCGTCAACTTCCTCGATTGTCCCCATCCTGACCGGGGTGGTCCCGCCGCCGTGACTCGATCAGGCGCCAGGCCACCGAGGCGGCCAGCAGCGCCGTCGCCAACCAGACCACCACCCGCAGCTCATAGGCTAACCCCAGCACCGCCAACAACATACCCGCAAGTGCCAGGGCCTGGCGCGTCATCGCGCGAGGAACGCCCCGATGGCCTTCCGGAACCCGGAAGTGGAACGGGCGGCGGCATTTACCCTCGCGCCCAGGGCGATCCCTTCAGCAAGGCCGGTGCCGTCCAGCTCGTAGAAAAGCCGCTTGGTGAGCGCCATTGCCGAGGGGTCGGCGCCCGCCAGCCCGGCCACGACCGCCCCGGATTCCTCGGCCAGCCGGCCCCCGCTACAGACGCGCGAAACCAGTCCCAGGTTGCAGGCTTCCCGGGCCGAAAGCAGCCGGCCCGTGGCCACCAGGTCGAAGGCGGGCTTTTCGCCGGCCGCCCGGCGGAGCAGCGTCATGACCATGGCGGGCACGAACCCCCGCTGGATCTCGGGAAATCCGATCTGCGCCCCCTCGTCCGCGAGCACCAGGTCGGCCGCGAGGGCGAGCCCCGCCCCGCCGGCCAGCGCGCGGCCCTGGACGACCGCGACGACCGGCATGGGCAACGACCGGAGCCGCGAGAACAGCGAGCCCAGGCGGAGTGCCTCGGCCTCGTTCTGGGCGAGCGTCCGGTCGGCGGAGGCAAGGAGCTCGGTGAGATCGGCGCCCGCGCAGAAGTCGTTGCCGGCGCCACGGAGCACGATGACGCGGACGCCGGCATCGAGGTCGGCAGCGTCGATCGCCGCATGGAGTGCGTCCACCAGGACGCTGCCGAGCGCGTTCCGCTTGTCGGGCCGGTCGAGCGTGAGCGTGAGTGCGCCGGCGGCGAGCTCCGACCGGAGCGGTTGGGCGTCGCTCACGGCGGGCCGGCGGCGCGGAGCCGGCGGGCGAGCGCGGCGGGCACCGGGACCTCCATCCGGAGCAGCGCCGTCGAATAGACCTTGCCCTGGGCGTCGGTCTTGAGCGAGAGCGTCCCGCCACCGTCGAGGGCGCCGTGCAGAAGGAAATTGAGCGCGCCCAGGTTGGGCAGCTCGAAGCGCTCGACCGCGCTCACCATGCCGCGGAAGTGGCGTGCCACGCGCGCGCGAGTTACTTCGCGCGCGAGGATCGGGTAGTACTCCGGCTCGAGCGCGATCAGCCCGACGTTGGCGGTGTCGCCCTTGTCACCCGAGCGGGCGTGGGCGAGGT
>CAMLLJ010000102.1 GCA_946480845.1 uncultured Gemmatimonadota bacterium | reverse complement strand
GGCGCCGACACGGTGCAGGCCAACCAGCACCTCGGCTTCGCGCCCGACCTGCGCAACTACGGCATCGGCGCGCAGATCCTCCGCGACCTGGGGCTCTCCACCATCCGGGTGATGACGAACAACCCGCGCAAGCTCGTCGGCATCGAAGGGTACGGCCTGGAGATCGTCGAGCGGGTCCCCCTCGTCGCGAGCCCGAACGACGAGAATCGCGGCTACCTCGGGGCCAAGCGCGACAAGCTCGGCCACCTCCTCTCCTTCTGACACCGTGACCGAACTTGCCGGCCGCCTCCGCCCGGCCGGGCGCGTGGCGATCCTCGTGAGCCGCTACAACGAGCTGGTGACCGCGCGGCTCCTCGAGGGCGCGCGCGGGGCCTGCCGCGACGCCGGCATCCCCGAGGCCGACATCGATGTCCTCTGGGTGCCCGGCGCCTTCGAGCTTCCCGCCATCGCGGCCGCCGTCGCCGAGCTGCGCCGCCATGCGTGCATCGTGGCGCTCGGGGCCGTCATCCGGGGCGAGACGCCGCATTTCGAGTTCGTGGCCGGCGAAGCCGCCCGCGGGCTCAACGAGGTGGCGGTCCGGCATGCGCTCCCGGTGGCATTCGGCGTGCTCACGGTGGACACGCTCGCCCAGGCCACCGAGCGCGCCGGGGGCGCGGCGGGCAACAAGGGGCGCGAGGCCGCCGAAGCGGCCATCGCCGCCGCGGACCTGCTCGCCCAGCTCCGGGACCGGGATGCATAGGGTCGAGACGAAGGGCAGGGCGCGGGCACTGCAGATCCTCTATGCCTGGGAGCTCACCGGCGAGCTCCCGATCCGCGAGGTTGCCTCGGGCCTCGCCCGGCTCACGGGGCCGGAGCCGCGGGTGCTCGACTTCGCCGAGGCGCTCGCGGGCCGGGTGGTCGAGAACGTGGCCGAGCTCGACCGGGTGGCCGCCGGCGCGGCCGACAACTGGCGCATGAGCCGCATTGCCGTGGTCGAGCGCAACATCCTCCGGCTGGCCATCCAGGAGCTGACCGAAGCGAGCGTGCCGCCCAAGGTGGCGATCGACGAGGCGGTGCGCCTGGCCCACTGGTTCGGCGGTGCCAAGGCGCCGGGCTTCGTCAACGGCGTGCTCGACCGCATCGCACGGACGGCCGGACTGCTGTGACGGCGGCGGGGCCCGGCGGCATGCGCATCCTCCTCGTCAACTGGCTCGACCGCGCCAACCCCCAGGCCGGCGGCGCCGAGATCCATGTTTTCGAGATCTTCAGCCGGCTGGCCCGGAACGGGCACCGGGTGCGCCTCGTCTGCTCCGGCTGGCGCGGCTGCGCGCCCCGCGCGGACGTGGACGGGATCGACGTGACCCGCGTGAGCACCCGGAACGGCTTCGCGCTGGCCGGCCGCGGCGCGGTGCGGCGCGCGCTGGCCGAGGAGCCGTTCGACATCGTGGTCGAGGACATCAACAAGATCCCCCTCTTCCTCACCACGCTCACCGACCTGCCGTTCTGCGCCATCATTCCGCACCTCTTCGGCGACACCGCCTTCCGCGAGGCCGCCTGGCCGATGGCGGCCGCCGTCTGGCTGGCCGAGCGCCCGCTCCCGCGCGTCTACCGCCGTGCCGGCTATCATGCAATCAGCGCCAGCACCCGCGACGACCTGGTCCGGCGGGGCGTGGCCCGGGAGTGCATCCGGGTGATCCACCCCGGCGTGGACTCCCGGCACTTTTCGCCGGACCCGGCCGTGCCGCGGAGTGATCCGCCGTCCTTCCTGTACGTCGGGCGGCTCAAGCGCTACAAGGGGGTGGACCTCGCCATCCGGGCGCTGGCGGTCGCGCGGAAGGAGCATCCCGGGCTCCGGCTCGATATCGCGGGAACCGGGGACGCCCGGAGCTACCTGGAGTCCCTGGTGGCCGGCCTGGGCATCGCCGACGCTGTGACCTTCCACGGGTTCGTCGCCGAGGAGCGGAAGCTGCACCTGTTGCGCTCCACATGGGCAAACGTATTTCCTTCTCCAAAGGAGGGATGGGGGATCACGGTCATGGAGGCGGCCGCGTGCGGCACACCGTCCCTCGCCTCGGACAGCCCCGGCCTCCGCGATTCGGTTCGCGATGGCCAGACCGGGTACCTGGTGCCCCACGGGGACGTGGAGGCCCTCGCCCGGCGGATGCTCGAGCTTGCCGCCAGCCCCGAGCGGGTCGCGGTCCTGGGCCACGCTGCCCGGAGCTTCGCGGAGAGTCTCGGCTGGGACGCCGCCGCACGCGCCACGGAAGCACACCTGCGCGACATCATCAACGGCTCGGCCTGCGGCTGAGCGGGAGGTTGGCATGGAGACCATCATCACGGCCCGCCATTGCGAGATCCCCGAGGCGCTGCGCGAGCGCGCCGGCACCGTCGCCGAGCGCGTCGCCAGCGTCGCGTCCCGCCCGATGAAGACCACCGTCCTGTTCGACGTCGAGGGCACCGAGTCGGTGGCCGAGCTGCGCCTGCACCTGGCGCACGGTGAGGTGCTGGTTGCGCGGGGCACGGGCGAGGATCATCGCAGCGCGCTCGACCGCGCCGAGGAGCGGCTCAAGCGCCAGGCGAGCCGGGTGTCGGGCCGCTTCCGCACCGCCCGCCATTCGCCGGCCGACATCCAGCCCTGATGCTGCGCCTCCGCGACTTCCTGAACCGGCGGGGCAACCCGCTCGAGCTCGAGCCGCTCACCGGCGAGCTGGGGCTCGACCGGGCGCTGCCCGAGGCGGAGATCGCGAGCCCCGGGCTGGTGCTCGCGGGCTTCACCGCCCGGTTCGCGCCCGACCGCATGCACGTCTTCGGCGAGACCGAGATGACCTATCTCGGCACGCTGAGCGCCGAGGCGCGGCGGAAGACGCTGGAGTCCTTCTTCGCGTTCGACCTGCCGTGCGTGTTCGTCACCAAGGGGCTTCCGGTGCCGGACGAGATGCTGGAGCTGGCGCGGGCGCGGGGCGTGCCGGTGGTCCGCTCGCGGCTCAAGACCGCCGAGTTCTACCGCAACATCAAGCCGATCGTCGAGGACGCGTTCGCGCCGCAGACCACGCTGCACGGGTCGCTCTCGGACGTCTACGGGGTGGGGCTGCTGTTCATCGGCCGGTCGGGGATCGGCAAGAGCGAGTGCGTGCTCGACCTGGTCGAGCGCGGGCACCGGCTGGTGGCCGACGACGTGGTGCAGGTGACCCGCCGCCGGTCCGACGTGCTGATCGGCCAGGGCCACGAGATGGCCGGCCACCACATGGAGATCCGCGGCATCGGCCTGGTGGACATCCCGGCCATCTTCGGCGTGCGCTCGGTGCGCCAGCAGAAGCGCATCGAGGTGGTGGTGCAGCTCGAGGACTGGGAGACGGCGAAGGACGCCGACCGCAGCGGCCTGGTCCAGCAGGAGACCGACATCCTCGGCGTCAAGCTGCCGCGCGTCGTGGTGGCGCTCAACCCGGGCAAGAACATCACCGTCATCTCCGAGGTCGTCGCGATGATGCACCTGCTGCGCTATTCCGGCGTGGACGTGGCCGCCGCGTTCAACGAGCGCCTGATCCGCCGGATGAAGGAACAGCGCGGGCTCCGCGAATACCTGCAGAACGACTATGAGTGACGGGGACGGCCGGGCCGGGCTCAACGGCGTGGTCGTGGCCCACGGCACCATTGCGTCGGCGATGGTGGACGCCGTCGAGCAGATCACCGGCATCCGCGGCATGCTGAAGGCGGTGTCCAACACCGGCTGCGACCGCGGCGCGCTGGAAGAGCGGATCTGGTCGGCCATCGGCGCGGAGCCGTCGGTGGTCTTCGTGGACCTGGCCGCGGGCTCCTGCCTGATCGCGGTGCTGCGCCGGGTGCGCGAGCGGCCCGACGTGCGCGTCGTCACCGGCGTCAACCTCGCCATGCTGGTGGACTTCGTGTTCCACCGCACCCTGCCCGCGGAGGAGGCGGCCGCGCACGCCGCGGCCAGCGGCGGCAGCGCGATCAGGGTGCCCTGATGCCGGTGCTGCTCTGCCGGGTGGACGACCGCCTGATCCACGGCCAGGTCGTGCTCGGCTGGGGCCGTCCGCTGGGGCTCGAGCGGATCGTCCTCGTCGATGACGACGTCGCCGCCAACACCTGGGAACAGCAGCTCTACCGGATGGCGGTGCCTGCCGGCATCGAGGTCGTGTTCGCCAGCGTCGCGGGCGCCATCGCGGACCTCGGGGCCTGGGAGGCCGACGGCATCCGCACGGCGCTCCTCACGGGCGACATCGCGTCCATGGCGGCGCTCCACGCGGCACATCCCGGCGCGGTGCGCCGCATCAACCTCGGCGGCCTGCACCATCAGCCGGGGCGCAGCGAGCGCCTGCCGTACCTCTATCTCACCGATGCCGAGCTCTCCGCGCTCCGGGCCCTCGAGCGCGACGGCGCGCAGGTGACGGCGCAGGACGTGCCGACCGCGCAGCGGGTGGCGCTGGAGTCGATCGCCTGATGCCCGAGGCGCCCGCGCTCGTGCTGCTGCTCGCCTGGGGCACCCTGGTGGGGCTCGATCTCGTGAGCGTCCCCCAGGCGATGATCGCGCGCCCCCTCGTCGCCGGGACGGTGGCCGGCTGGATCGCGGGCGACACCGAGGCGGGCCTCCGCGTCGGCCTGCTGCTCGAGCTGCTCGCGCTCGACGTGCTCCCGGTGGGCGCGTCGCGCTACCCGGATTACGGGCCGGCGACGGTGGGTGCGGCCGCCTTCGCCGCCGCGGCGGGCGGGTGGGAATCCTCGCTCGGCATCGCGGCGGCCATCGGCGTGCTGGTGGCGCTGGTCGGGGACTGGAGCCTCTTCCGCCTCCGCCACCGGATCGCGCGCGACATCCAGGCCCACGCCGCCGCGCTCGCGGCGGGCGATGGCGGCGCGATCCGCGCCCTGCAGTGGCGGTCGATCGCGCGCGATGCCGGCCGGAGCGTCGCGCTCACCGCACTGGCGCTCGCGCTCGGCGCGGCCGCGATGCGCTGGCTTTCGCTCGACATGGTCACCGCGCGGATGCTCAGCATGGTGGCCATCGGCTGCGGGCTCGCCGCGATGGTAGGTGGCGCGATCCGCAGCGCCGGGCGCGGGGCGCGCGTCCGCTGGCTCGCGATCGGCGCGGTCTCCGGCCTCGCCCTCGTGCTGCTCCGATGACCGGCCGCCTCCGGGCCTTCCTCCGCCTCTACGCGGTCCAGGGCGCCTGGAATTACGAGCGCATGCTCGGCGTCGGCATGGGCTACGCGGCCGAGCCGCTGCTCGAGGACCTCCGGCGCATCGACCCGGTGCGCCACAGCGAGGCGGTGGTGCGCTCGGCGCAGTTCTTCAACTCGCACCCCTACCTCGCCGGCCTCGCGCTGGGGGCGTCGGTGCGGGCGGAATACGACGGCGCGCCGGGGCCGCAGGTGTCCCGGCTCCGCACCGCGCTCTGCAGCCCGCTGGGGGCGCTCGGCGACCAGCTCTTCTGGGCGGGCGTGCTGCCCGCCATGGTCGGCCTCGCCCTCGCGGCCATCGCGCTCGGCGCCGGGCCCTGGGTGGTCGTCGCCTTCCTGCTCGCCTTCAACCTGGTCCGCGCGTGGACCGCGGGCTGGGCGCTCCGGACCGGGCTGCGCACGGGCATGATGGTCGGCACGGCGATCGGCAACTCGATGATCCCGCGCGCCGCGGTGGTGGCCGGGGCCGCCGCCGGGTTCAGCGTCGGACTGGCGGCGCCGCTCGTGGCCGTCTGGCTGGCCGGCGCCCTCGGCCGCTCGGAGCTGCTCGGCGCGGCCGGGGTGGCGGCGGCGGGGGTCGTGGCCAGCCGGCTCGCCGGGCCGCGGTACGCGGCCCCCAGGTTCGCCCTGCTCGC
This sequence comes from uncultured Gemmatimonadota bacterium, assembly GCA_946480845.1. The sequence continues at coordinate 4,085 of CAMLLJ010000102.1, read as the reverse complement.
CTTCGGCGTGACACTCCTGTTCCGGTGGATAACCAGATGACCGAACGCGATGCGCTCATCGTCAATCCGCTCGGGCTCCACGCGCGGCCCGCCGCCCAGATCGTGCGGCTGGCCACCACCTTCGGATCGGACATCTGGCTCGAGAAGGACGGGATGAAGGTCAACGGCAAGAGCATCATGGGCGTGATGATGCTGGCGGCCGAATGCGGCAGCACCATCAAGGTCCAGGCGTCGGGCGACGATGCCGAGCAGGCCCTCGACGCCATCTGCGGCCTCGTGGCGGAAGGATTCAACGAGTGAGCATCTCCCCGCGCGAGCTGCGTGGCATCGGCGTCTCCCCCGGGGTGGCGTGGGCGCCGGCGCTGGTGATCCGGCTCGACTTCCCCGAGGTGCCGGACCGCTCCGTCGAGCCGCACGAGGTCGAGGGTGAGGTCCGCCGGCTGCACGGGGCGGTGCGCGTGGTGGTGGCGCACCTGAATCGCCTGCGCGAGCGGGTGCTGCAGCGCGCGGGCGTGGAGGAGTCGCGCATCTTCGACGCGCAGATCATGATGGTGCAGGATCCCGAGTTCCTGGGCGCCGTGGAGCACGTGATCCGCAAGAACCGCTTCGCCGCGGAAACCGCCTACGAGTTCAAGGCGCTGGAGCTGCGCCAGGCGTTCTCCAGCTCGGGCAGCGCCCAGCTGCGCGAGCGGCTGGCCGACCTGAACGCGATCCAGATGCGGATGCTCTTCCGCCTGATGGGGCGGAAGGATGAGGATCCGTGGGCCATCGACCCGAACGAGCACGCCATCGTGGTGGCCCACGAGCTCTCGCCCGGGCTCACCGTCCAGCTCGACCGCGAGCAGGTCGTCGGCCTGGTGAGCGAGGAGGGGACGCGCACCGCGCACGCGGCGATCCTGGCGCACTCGCTGGGCATCCCGGCGGTGATGGGCGTGGCCGGGGCGCTGGGCCGCGTCCAGAACGGCACCATGCTGCTGCTGGACGGGCAGTCGGGGACGATCCTGCTCGAGCCGACCGTGGCCGAGCTCGATGCGGCGAGGACGCGGGTCAGCCGGCGCCAGCGGTTCGAGCTGCAGCTCGAGACCATGGCGCGGCAGCCGGCCGTCACCACCGATGGCGTGCGCGTCACCCTCATGGGGAACGTGGACCTGCCGGACGAGATCGATGCCGCCGTCCGCCACGGCGCCGAGGGAGTCGGGCTCCTGCGCACCGAGTTCCTGCTCAACGGCCGGACCGGGATGCCCACGGAGGATGAGCAGGCCGAGTACTTCCGCCGCGTCGCCAGCGCCTTCCCGGGGCATCCGGTGATCATCCGCAGCTACGACCTTGGCGGCGACAAGTTCCCCGCGGCCTTCAATGCGCCGGCCGAGGCGAACCCGTTCCTCGGGTGGCGATCGATCCGGGTCTGCCTCGACCATCCCGAACTCTTCCGTGACCAGCTCCGCGCCGTGCTCCGCGCCGCCCACGGGAGGAACGTGCAGCTCATGCTGCCGCTGGTCACCACGGTGGACGAGGTGCTGCGCTCCCGGGAGCTGATCCAGGAGGAGGCGGAGCGGCTGCGCCGGGCGGGTACGCGCGCCGCGGAGGACCTTCCGGTCGGCGTCATGATCGAGACTCCGGCGGCCGTGCTGATCGCCGACCGCCTCGCCGAGGTGAGCGACTTCTTCAGCGTCGGGACCAACGACCTCACCCAGTACACCATCGCCGTGGACCGCGGCAATGCGCGGCTCGCCGAGCGCTTCACGCCGCACCATCCGGCGATGGTGCGGCAGCTGCGCTCGATCGTCGAGGCGGCGGCCGCCGCGGACCTGCCGGTGAGCGTCTGCGGCGAGATGGCGTCCGAGCCGCTCGACGCCCTCCTCCTCGTGGGGCTGGGCTACCGGCGGCTCAGCGTGGCGCCGCCGGCGCTCTCGCTGGTGAAGTGGCTGGTGCGCTCGGTCTCCGAGGCGGAGGCGCACGCGGCGGCCGACGCGGCGCTGGCCGCGCGCAGCGCGGCGGACGTGCGCGCGTCGGTGCGCGAAGTCGCCAGGGCCCACATCGATCTGCGCCTGCTCGAGTCGGAAGGCTCCGTTGCCCGGCCGTCGGCAGCCTACTAGCTTGCTCGCATCGCGGCACCCCGCGCCGCACCTCCCAACTCCTTTCCCGAGACCCGTTTCCATGGCCGTGCCCAAGCGCCACGTCTTCACCTCCGAATCGGTGACCGAAGGCCACCCCGACAAGGTGGCCGACCAGATCTCCGATGCCGTCCTCGACGCGATCCTCGCCCAGGACCGCGACGGCCGCGTGGCGTGCGAAACGTTGGTCACCACCGGCATGGCGGTGATCGCCGGCGAGATCACCACCAAGGCGTACGTGCACCTGCCGGACCTGGTGCGCAGCACCATCGAGCGCATCGGCTACACCGACGCCGAGTTCGGGTTCGACGCCGGCTCCTGCGCGGTCATTGCCACCATCGACCGGCAGTCGGCCGACATTGCGATGGGCGTGGACGAGAGCGGGGAGCACCAGCAGGGCGCGGGCGACCAGGGGATGATGTTCGGCTACGCCACGCGTGAGACGCGGGAGCGGATGCCGCTGCCGATCATGCTCGCCCACCGGATCACCGAGCGCCTCGCCGCGGTGCGCAAGGGCACCCACGGGAGCCGCGCCGTCGAATGGCTGCGGCCCGACGGCAAGAGCCAGGTGTCGGTGGAGTACGAGGGCGACCGGCCGGTGGCGGTGAAGACCGTGGTGGTCTCGACGCAGCATGCGGAGCGGTTCGGGCGCCGCCAGCTCAGCAGCGGGACGATCCGCCAGACCGTGATCGAGGAGGTGATCCGGCCAGTGCTCGACAAGGCGGGCATCGAAGCGGGGCGGGTGAAGTTCCTGATCAACCCCACCGGGCGGTTCGTCATCGGCGGGCCCCACGGCGACGCGGGCCTCACGGGCCGCAAGATCATCGTGGATACCTACGGCGGCATGGCGCGGCACGGCGGCGGTGCCTTCAGCGGGAAGGACCCGTCCAAGGTGGACCGGTCGGGGGCGTACGCGATGCGCTGGGTGGCGCGCAACATCATCGAGGCGAAGCTGGCCCGCCGCTGCGAGGTGCAGGTGGCCTATGCGATCGGCGTGGCCCAGCCGGTCTCCATCATGGTGGACACCTTCGGGACCGGCGCCGTGCCCGACGCGCAGCTCGAGCGCGCCGTGCGCGACGTCTTCGACCTGACGCCCCGCGGCATCATCACGGCGCTCCGGCTCAAGCGCCCGATCTACAGCCCGACCGCGGCCTACGGGCACTTCGGCCGGAAGCCGTACGAGGCCCGCTACAACGGCGGCGGCGCCCGGCAGAAGTTCTTCACCTGGGAAGAGCCGAACCGCGTCCGTGACCTGCTCACGGCCACGCGACAGGGGTAGCATGAAGGAAGTGACCGTCGCGCACCTGGGGCTCGACCGGACCACCAACAGCCCGGTCGTGATCCTGCGCGAGAAGGACGGGGCGCGGGTGCTCCCCATCTGGATCGGGCCCGCGGAGGCGAGCGCCATCGCGATGGAGCTGCAGGGCGTGAAGGCGCAGCGCCCGCTCACGCACGACCTGCTCAAGCAGGTGATCGTGGGCCTGGGCGGCGACCTCCGGCGCGTGGTGATCAGCTCGGTGAAGGAGAACACCTACTTCGCCGAGCTGCTGATCCGCCGCGAGGACCAGGTCTTCCAGGTGGATGCGCGGCCCAGCGACAGCATCGCCCTCGCGCTCCGGCTCAACGCGCCGATCTTCACCAGCGACCGCCTGCTCGATGAGAGCGGAGTCGAGACCGATGAACCCGCCCCGGATCCCTCCCTCGATGCCGAGCGGCTCAAGCAGTACCTCGAGAAGCTCGACCCGCAGGACTTCGGCAAGTTCAATCCCTGAGTCGAGGCGGGGGCTGGCGGCGCTCGCGTTCGCACTGGCCCTGGCCGCGGTGGCGTGCGCGCCGCTCCGGGCCGAGGCGCAGTCCGGGGCCGTGGCGCGGGGCGCCGCCGCCCCCCCCCCCCCCCGGCGGGGGGGGGGGGGGGGCCCCGCCCCCCCGCCCCCCCCCCCCCCCCCCCGGGGGGGGGCCCCCCCGCTGGGG
>CAMLLJ010000101.1 GCA_946480845.1 uncultured Gemmatimonadota bacterium | reverse complement strand
GCCGGGCCAGCAGCGGGACGCCGGCACAATGGTCGGTATGCTCGTGCGTCACCGCGATCCCCACGACGGTGTCCAGCGCGACACCGGCGGCCACCGCCCGCCGCTCGGTCTCCCGGGCGCTGAACCCGGCGTCGACGAGCAGCGTGGCCCCGTCGCACGACACGGCGAAGCAGTTGCCGCGTGAGCCCGAGCCCAGCACGTGGATGGCGGTCACTGGCTTGCCCGGCGCCAGGTGGCCGCGAGCGATGCGCGGCGCGCCTCGGTCAGCTCGACGCCGCGGCGCGGCATCACCCGTCCGGCGATCCTGAGGAACCCTTCCTCGGTCACCCGTTCTCCCGCCGGGCCCCAGGTGAACGGCGGCAGGTAGCGCGGCGCGGGCGAGCCGCCGAGCACGTTGGCACCGGCGCCCACCACCGAGCCGGTCGAAAGCATCGTGCCGATCGCGGTCTTGGCGTGGTCGCCGATCAGGCTGCCGAGGAAGGTGCGCCCCGTCTCGATCCGCTCGCCGGCCACGTGCAGTCGCACCGGCCCGTAGGTGTTCTTGAGGTTGGAAGTCGTGGTGCCGGCGCCCAGGTTGGCCCAGTGCCCGACGACGCTGTGCCCGACGAAGCCGTCGTGCGCCTTGTTGCCATAGCCCACGAAGATGCTCGCGGAGACTTCACCCCGGACGACGCAGGCCGGCCCGATCACCGACCCGCGGACGAACCCGCCCACGATGCGCGCGCCGGCGCCGATCCAGCAGGGCCCCTCGAGCCGGGTCCCGCTCCGCACCTCCGCACCGGGCTCGATCACCACCGCGCCGTTCCGCACGTCGAACACCACCCCCGGCTCGACCGCTCCGTGCGCCGCGATGCGCTCGCGCGGCCCGAGCACGATCGTCCCGTCGGGCAGGGCATCCCCGCCGCCCGCGGCGGCCACATCGCAGTCGCCGGGCAGCAGTGCTTCGAGGGCGTCGAGCAGCATGTAGGCCCCGCGGAGCGGCACGCCGGCCACTTCCGTTCCGGTCCCCGGGGCGCCGGCAGGGGCCAGCTCCAGGCTGGGCGCCTCGGCCCCGGCAGGGAGGTGGCGGGCGACGACCACGCCGTCGTGCACCAGCATGCCGCCCGGCGCGAGCGCCAGTGTGCCGGCAGCCGGCGCGAACGTCGAGGTCGCAATGATGGCGGGGCCGCGCACCGTTGTGGGTGCGGTGACCGGCGGAGCGTCCAATTCGTGGAAGCCCGCCGCGTGCGCGCCGTGGATGGCGCGCGCGGTGAGCCCGAGCGCCCGCTCCCAGCGCTCGCGCACCCGCCAGGCGCCGGCCCGGAGCTCCGCGACCGGCCGCACGCCGGCAAATGGCGCCCATTCGGCGCCCGGCGCCGGCGGCTCGAGCAGCACCAGCGAGGTCACGGGAGCGCGCGGACCTCCGGCGGGAGCGAATCGAGCACCTGCTTCAGCTCGGCGGACTGCTCGCGCGGCATGATGAGGATGCGGCCGTTGGCGTGCACGACGATCAGGTCCTTCACCCCGGCGAGCACGATGGGGTCGGACCCGGCCCAGACCACGCAGTCCTTCGCATTGTGCAGGTAGGCGTGCCCGACCACGACGTTGTCGGCCGGGTCCTTGGCGCGCACCCGCGCGAGCGCGTCCCAGGTCCCCACGTCGTCCCAGGCGAACGCGCCGCTCACCACCGCGACGCTGCGGCTCCGCTCCAGCAGCCCGACGTCGATGGAGATCGGCGTCACGTCGCGGAAGAAGCCGGCGACGTCGCCGCGATCCAGCGCGGCGAGGTGCGGCGCGATCTCCGGCGTATGCTGGCGCGCCTCGGCGAAGAGCCGCGCGGCCGTCCAGGCGAAGAGCCCGCTGTTCCAGAGCGCCTGCGCCGCCAGCAGGTCGAGCGCCGTCGCGGCATCGGGCTTCTCGGTGAACCGGGCCACGTTGCGTGCGCCGTTCCCGAGCGGCGCGCCCGGGACGATGTAGCCGAAGCCGGTGTCGGGCCGCGTGGGCACCACGCCGACGGTGACCAGCCGGTCATGCTCGCGGGCGCAGGTGAGGGCGGTGACCGCCGTGCGGCGGAAGGCGTCGGCGTCGCCGATCACCCAGTCGGCGTGCATCGACAGGACCTCGGCGTCGGCGTCGCGGCGCTGCGCCTCGTGCGATGCCCAGACCAGCGCGGGACCGGTGGAGGCCGCGCGCGGCTCGACGAGGACGTTGTCCGCCGGCAGCTGCAGCCGCTCCTGGAGGCGCCCGGCGAGCGCCGGGCCGGTGACCAGCAGGACCCGCTCGCGCGGGATCAGGCCGTCGAGGCGGTCCATCGCCTCTTCCGCGGTCGAGCGGGGACCGGCGAGGGGGAGGAGCTGCTTCGGATGTTCGGGAGTGCTGAGCGGCCAGAACCGGGTGCCGGAGCCGCCGGCGAGGAGGACGCCCCAGCGCATCAGAGCAGGGCCGCGAGCGTGGGGCTGTCGCGCCGGAGGTCGTAGAGCAGGGTGCCCACGTCGGCACCGGGTTCGGTCAGCACCAGGAGCCAGTTGCCGCCGCGCACCGCGGTGAGCACCGCGAGCCCGCCGGCATACTCGAAGACGCCGCGCGTGAGCTCGCCGGCGCGGGCGCTCTCGCCCAGCCGCGCGGCCGGGCGCAGCAGCGTCACGGTGAGTGCCGCGAGGGCGTCGGGGTCGCCGACGCTGCGGCCGTCATGATGGATGGGCAGCCCGTCGCCGCTCACGACGACGGCCGCGCTCACCCCTTCGCGCTCGGTGAGCCCGCGCACGACCTCCGCCAAACCGTGCATCCGAATCTCCGTCAGGACAGGGGGATACGCGATGCGGGAACGTAGGGAGCGGAGGGAGCGAAGTCAAGAAACCACGCGCAGTTGGAGCGTTCGGGGCGTTGACCCTGCCGCCGGCGCCGCTTAACCTTGGTGTCTCTATGAATCCACTCCGAATGCCGGGCCTCCCGCGCCGCGCCGCGCTCACCGCGCTCTTCGTGGCGGCCGCCTGCAGCGACCCCAACAATCTCCCCGACGCCCAGCTCGAGAACGTCGTGGACACGGTGACCATCTCGGCGCTCACCGGCACGCCCATCCGCCTGCCGAGCGCGTTCTCGGTGGCGGATCGCGCGGTGGTGCGCACCGACCTGAGCGCGCAGTTCGATTTCGCGTTCGACATCCTGCCCGGCTCGAACACGCCGGCCTTCCTGCCCCGGTCGGCGCTCGGCTTTCCGCTCGAGGGATCGCTGCAGCCAGGGCTGCAGGAACGCGAGGAGGCATTCGCCCTGATCCTCGAGGCGGAGCCCAACGGGTACATCACCCGCGACACGATCCCCATTGCCGTCGGCGAGCGCTACATGGCCCGCTCGCGCGTCGTCTGCACCGGCCTCGGGATTCCGCGCTACGGCAAGCTCGAGGTGCTGGCCATCGACGCCACGGCCCGCACCGTCACCTTCCAGGTGCTCGTCGGGCAGAACTGCGGCTACAACAGCCTCGTTCCCGGCATCCCCGAGGAGTGACGCAGTGCTCGACCTGAAGGGCCTCCGCCAGGATCCCGACGGATGCCGTGCCGCGCTCGCCCGGCGCGGCGATCCGTCGGTGCTCACGGCGCTCGATGCCGTGCTCGAGCTCGACCGCCGGCGCCGCGAGCTGCTGGTGCGCGTGGAAGCGCTCAAGGCGGAGCGCAACGCGGCCACCGAGGAGGTTGCCCGCCGGAAGCGCGCCGGCGAGCCCGCCGATGCGCTGATGGCCGAGCTCAGGGCCTCGGGCGAAACGGTCAAGGCGCTCGACGCCGACACGCGCGAGATCGACGCGGCGCTCGAGGCCCAGCTCCTCACGCTGCCCAACCTGCCCCATCCGGCGTCGCCTGATGGAGACGCGTCCGCGAACCGCGTGCTCCGCACCTGGGGCAGCGAGCCCCGGTTCGACTTCACGCCGCGGCCGCACTGGGAACTGGGCGCGGCGCTCGGCCTGTTCGACCTGGCGCGCGGGGCCAAGGTGGCCGGCTCGGGCTTCCCGATGTACACGGGGATGGGCGCGAGACTGGTGCGGGCGCTGGCCGGGTTCATGCTCGACCTGCACGGCCGCGAGCACGGCTACCTCGAGGTGGCGCCGCCCTACCTGGTCAACCGCGCGACGCTCACCGGCACCGGGCAGCTTCCCAAGTTCGAGGAGGACGCCTATGCCTCGCCCGCCGATGACCTGTTCCTGATCCCGACGGCCGAAGTGCCGGTCACCAACTTCCACCGGGACGAGATCCTCGACGCGGCCGCGCTGCCGGCCGCGTTCGTGGCGTACACGCCCTGCTTCCGGCGCGAGGCCGGCGCGCACGGCAAGGATACGCGCGGCCTCATCCGCGTGCACCAGTTCGACAAGGTCGAGCTGGTGCGCCTGGTGCGCCCCGAGCAGTCGGATGCGCAGCTCGAGCTGCTCACCGGCCACGCGGAGCGCGTGCTGCAGCTCCTGGAGATCCCCTACCGGGTCCTCGAGCTCGCGGCGGGTGACACCGGCTTCTCGGCGGCGCGCACCTACGACCTCGAGGCCTGGGCGCCGGGCGTGGGCGCGTGGCTCGAGGTGTCGAGCGCGAGCACCTTCACCGACTTCCAGGGGCGGCGCGCCAACATCCGCTTCCGCCCCGAGCCGGGCGCGCGGCCGGAGTTCGTGCACACGCTCAACGCCTCGGGCGTGGCGTTCCCGCGGACCATCATCGCGCTGCTCGAGAACCACCAGGCGGCGGACGGGACGGTGCGCGTGCCGCCCGCGCTGGTGCCGTACCTCGGCACCGACCGCCTGGTCCCGCGTGCCTAGCACGCTCCGGCGGCTCAGGCGCCTCGCCCCGGCCGCCGCGGTGCTCCTCGTCGCCCTCCTCGCCGGACTCAGCCTCGGCACCGGCTGGCTCGTCGCCCGCCACTTCTCGGCCGATGCGGCATCGCTGGGCCGGCTCTACTCCGGCGTCTTCTCCGGGCTCAACAACCCGCAGCCGGGGAGCGAGGCCAGCGCCCTGATCGAGCTCGCCGAGCAGGTGCGGCTCCAGGGCATGCCGCTGGTGGTGACGGACTCCGCGGGCAACGTCTCCACGGCGGCCAACCTGCCGCCCGCGCTGCGCGACCTCGCCTACGACGATCCGCGCATCCGCGAGTTCGCGGCGCGGCTCGACCGCTCCAACCCGCCGCTCTACGATTCCATCATGGGCCAGCGGGTGCACTATGGTCCCATGCCGGCGCAGCGCCAGCTCACTGCGCTCGCAATCCTCCAGGCGCTGACCCTCGGGGTCATGGTGGCGGTGGCGGTCTTCGCCTACCGGAACGCGATCAGCGCGCAGCGGGACCGGCTCTGGGTCGCGATGGCGCGCGAGGCGGCACACCAGATGGGGACGCCGCTCACCAGCCTCCATGGCTGGATCGAGGCGATCCGGTCCCGTCCGGAGCCGCCGGCCCAGCTCGCCGACCACCTGACCGCCGATGCCGAGCGCCTCGACCGGGTGGCCAAGCGGTTCGAGCGGATCGGCAACCCCGCGCGGCGGGAGGCGCTCGCGCTCGGCGCGCTGGTGGCGCGCGTCGCCGAGTATTACCGCTCCCGCCTGCCGCGCCGCGCCAACGCCATCGAGCTCGCGGTCGAGGCGCCCGGCGCGGGGCCGATGGTCCTGGGCGACGCCGTGCTGATCGAATGGGCGGTCGAGGCGCTGGTCAAGAATGCGATCGACGCGCTGCACGGCAGGAGCGGCGCCATTATCCTGCGAGTTGGCGCCTCGGACGGCATGGCCGAGCTGCGGGTGATCGACGACGGTCCGGGGGTGCCCAAGGAGATCCGCCGCACGCTCTTCGAGCCCGGCATCACCTCGAAGGACGGCGGGTGGGGCATCGGCCTCGCCCTCGCCCGCCGCGTCGTGGAGGATGCGCACGGCGGGGAGCTGGTCCTCGAATCCACCGATCACGGCGCCACCTTCGTCGTGCGCCTTCCACTGGCTGAACGCAACGCATGACCGAAACCACCGCGGCCCACGACTGGCTCCGATCGCTCAATCCCTCGCAGCGCGAGGCGGTCGAGCACGTCCATGGGCCGCTGCTGGTCCTGGCCGGCGCCGGGTCGGGGAAGACGCGCGTGCTCACCACCCGCATCGCCAGCCTGATCGAGCGGCACGGCGTGCCCGCCGACCGGATCTTTGCCGTCACCTTCACCAACAAGGCGGCGGGCGAGATGAAGCAGCGGATCGCGCAGCTCCTCCGGCGCGATCCCTCGGGCCTCTGGATCGGGACCTTCCATTCGCTCTCGGCGCGGCTGCTCCGGCGCGAGGCCGAGCTGCTCGGTTTCACCCGGCAGTTCACCATCTACGACCAGGACGACAGCGTGTCGCTGGTCCGCCGCCTCCTCGACCAGCGGGGCCACTCGACGAAGACCTTCACGCCGCGCGCGGTGCAGTCGGTGATCTCCGGCGCCAAGAACCGCATGCAGGACCCGGCCGGCCTCAAGGCGTCGTCGCCCTTCGACCGGCTGGCGCAGGTGGCGGCCGACGTGTACTCGGCCCTGGGCCCGGCGCTCAAGGCCGCCAACGCGATGGATTTCGACGACCTGCTCCTGCATCCGCTGACGCTCTTCCGCGAGCACCCCGACCGGCTGGCCTGGTACCGGGAGCGCTTCCGCTTCGTGCTGGTGGACGAGTTCCAGGACACCAACCGCGCCCAGTACGAGCTGATCCGGCTGATCGGCGCACACGGCAATGTCTGCGCGGTGGGCGACGACGATCAGTCGATCTACGGGTGGCGCGGCGCCGACGTGCGCAACATGCGGGAGTTCACCCGCGACTTCCCGGGCACGACGCTGGTCCGGCTGGAGGAGAACTACCGCTCGACCCAGATGGTCCTCGACGCCGCCAACAGCGTGATCGCCGAGAACGCCTCGCGCATCGGCAAGACGCTGCGCACGCGGCGGCAGGGCGGGGAGTCGCTCACCGTGCTCGCGGCCGCCGACGAGCGGGACGAGGCCGAGTGGATCGTCCGCGAGCTCGAGCGCCGGCGGGCCGCGGCGGAGTGGTCGCTCGAGGAGATGGCGGTGCTCTATCGCACCAACGCGCAGTCGCGGGCGCTCGAGGAGGCGTTCCGCAGGGCCGGCATGCCCTATCGCCTGATCGGCGCCACCAGCTTCTACGAGCGGCGCGAAGTGAAGGACCTGCTCGCCTACCTCCGGCTGGTGGCCAACCCGTCGGATGATGAGGCGTTCCTGCGCGCGGTCGGCGTGCCCAAGCGCGGGCTCGGCGACACCAGCATCGCCATGCTGCTCGCCGCGTCGGAGCGCTGGGCGCGGCCGCTCCTCGACACCGCGCGCCTTGCCGACGGGATCGCCGAGCTCCGGCCCAACGCCCGCGAGGCGTTCCGCGCCTTCGCGGCATTCATTGCGCGGCTGCACGAGGCGGCGGCCACCTGGACGCCGGCGCAGCTGCTCGAGGAGATCATCCGCGGGATCGACTACGAGGCCAGCCTGCTCGCCGAAGGCCCCGACGGCGCCGACCGCTGGGAGAACGTGCGCGAGCTCGTGGCCAGTGCCGCCAACTGGTCCGAAGTGGTGGAAGGAGACGAGGACGGCACGCCGCTCGAGCGATTCCTCGCCGAGGCGGCGCTGGTGTCGGCCAACGACAAGGTCTCGGGCGACGAGACCGGCGTCACCATGATGACCCTGCACACCGCCAAGGGGCTCGAGTGGCCGGTCGTGGTGCTCGCGGGGCTCGAGGACGGGCTCTTCCCGCTGGCGCGCGCCGCCGAGCAGCCGGACGGTGTCGAGGAGGAGCGGCGGCTCTGCTACGTGGGGCTCACCCGCGCCAAGGACAAGCTCTACGTTACCTGGGCCCGCGCGCGCCGCCGGGGCGGCGAGCTCAGGCCGGGAGCACCCTCGCGCTTCCTCCGCGCCATCCCGCCGGCGATCACCGAAGAGAAGCGGACCACGAGTCTCTGGTCGCCCGGGTGGGACACGGGCCGGCTCGGCAGCGGCGCGCGCCGCCGGGAGGCACCGGCGGCCTCGCGCTGGGGATCGGCGGGCACGGCGGCGCGGCGCGCGCCGGAGCCGGCCATCGAGGAGGCATCGCAGGATGCGCCACGCTACGTGAAGGGCGAGCGGGTGCGCCACCGCCGCTTCGGGGCGGGGACCATCACGGGCCTGAGCGGCGTCGGGCGCGATACAAAGGTGAGCGTCGCATTCGACGACGCGGAGGTCGGGGTCAAGCAGCTGCTCGTGGCCTATGCGGGCCTCGAGCGCGACTGGGAGGGTGCATGAGCATCAAGCCGGAGGACGTGCAGCACGCGGCGAGGCTCGCCGAGATCGCGGTCACCGAGGACGAGCTGCCGCGGCTGGCGGCGCAGCTCGGCCGCATCGTCGAGTACGTCGAGCAGCTTCGCGAAGTGCCGGAGAGCGAGCGGGCCGAGCCCTGGCTGGGCGGTCCCCCGCAGGCGCCGCTGCGCGCCGATGTGGTCGCGCCGGCTCCGCTGGCGCACCCGGTCGCGGAAATGGCGCCGGAGTTCGTCGACGGCTTCTTCGTCGTGCCGCGCCGCGTCGCGATGGCGGACGAATGAGCCGCGCCACCGAAGCGGCCGCCGCCGTCGGCGCGGCGCTCGCCAGCCCGGAGATCGGGGCGCTGAATGCCGCCATGCACTGGTCGCCCGAGCTGCTCGAACGGGACGCGCACCGGGCCGATGTGGCCCAGCGCGATGGGAGCACCGGCGCGCTCCTCTACGCCATGCCGGTGGCGGTCAAGGACAACATCGTCACCAGCGACCGGCCCACGACCTGCGCGTCACGGATACTCGACGGGTACGTCTCGCCCTTCGACGCAACCGTCGTGGAACGCCTCCGGGCCGCCGGCGCCCTCGTCGCCTGCAAGACGAACCTCGACGAGTTCGCCATGGGCTCCTCCACCGAGCACTCGGCCTTCGGGCGCGTGCACCATCCGCTCGATCCGGCGCTGGTGCCGGGCGGCTCGTCCGGCGGGTCCGCGGCGCTGGTCGCCGCGGGCGTGGTGCCGGCGGCCCTCGGCTCCGAAACGGGCGGATCGGTGCGCCAGCCGGCGGCCTTCTGCGGCGTCGTCGGCCTCAAGCCCACCTATGGACGAGTGAGCCGGTACGGGCTCGTCGCGTTCGGCTCGTCGCTCGACGCGGTGTCGGTCTTCGGGCGCACGGTGGATGACGCCGCGCGCGTCCTCAACGCCATCAGCGGCCACGATCCGCGCGACTCCACCAGTCTGGCCCTGCCGCCGATGGGCCTTCCCGACAAGTGGAGCGACCTCGACGGGCTGCGCGTCGGCCTGCCGCGCGAGTACCTCCCGGACGATCTCGATCCCGGCATCCGCGCGGGCATCGACCGCGGCATCGCCGCGCTGCGCGAACTGGGCGCGGAGGTCGTGGACGTGTCACTGCCGCACACCCGGTACGCCGTGCCCGCCTACTACGTGATCGCACCGGCGGAGGCCGCGGCCAACCTGGCCCGCTACGACGGCGTGCGCTACGGCCGCCGCGCGCCCGACGCCACGGACGACGTGCGCACCCTGTACCGAGAGACCCGCGGCCAGGGCTTCGGCGCCGAGGTCCGGCGCCGCATCCTCGTGGGCACCTACGTGCTGAGCGCCGGCTACTACGACGCATACTATGCGAAGGCACAGCAGGTGCGAGCGCTCATCGCCGACGACTTCCGCCGGGTCTTCGCCGGCGGCGTGGACCTGCTCTTCGCCCCGACCACGCCGGGATCCGCCTTCCGCGCGGGAGAGCGCCTGGAGGACCCGGTCGCGATGTACCTCGCCGACGTCTTCGTCTGCCCGGCCAACCTCGCCGGCGTGCCGGCGGTGAGCATCCCGGTCGGCCGGAGCGGCGGCCTGCCGGTCGGCGCCCAGCTCATCGCGCCGCCGCTCCGCGACAGCCGCATGCTCTCGGCGGCCGCGCTGCTCGAGGCGGCGCTCGACGCCGCCGCGGTGGAGGTGCGCTGATGCCCTGGGAAACCGTCGTCGGCCTCGAGGT
>CAMLLJ010000100.1 GCA_946480845.1 uncultured Gemmatimonadota bacterium | reverse complement strand
CTCGAGGGCGCGCTCGACTATTACACCACGCCGTCGTGGGTGCTGCGCGGCGGGAAGCCGACGCAGGTGGATGCGCTGAGCGAGCTCGAGTCGGTGGAGTTCCCCGCACCGGTGGGGACGCTCGAGGCGTTCCACACCGGCGGCGGCATCAGCACCATGCCGTTCGCGTGGGAGGGGAAGATCGACGTGATGGAATACAAGACGCTGCGCTATCCGGGGCACGTCGCCATCATGCGGCCGATCCGGGAGCTCGGGCTCATCGGCAACGACCCGATCACGGTGAAGGGCCAGCGCGTGGTCCCGCGCGACGTCTTCATCGCCGCGGTCCAGCCGATGCTGCACCGGCCGAAGGGGAAGGACCTGGTGGCGCTCCGCGTCGAGGTCACCGGCACGAAGGACGGCAAGCCGGTCCGCGTCGTCTTCCAGCTGCTCGACTACTACGACACGAAGCGCGGCATCAGCGCGATGATGCGGACGACGGGCTACTCGCTCTCGATCACCGGCCAGATGCAGGCCGATGGCCGGGTCACGAAGAAGGGCGTCCTTACGCCGGACGAGTCGATGCCGTTCGGCCCGTACGTGGAGGAGCTGGCGAAGCGGGGGGTGGCGGTGGAGGAGGTTGGGGGCAGGGGGTGAGTCAGAGGTCAGGGCTTAGGGGTTAGGGGACAGGGTTCAGGGGTTGGGGGTCAGGCATCAAGGGCGCGCCGAGGCGATGGGCGCAAATCCCTGACCCCTGACCCCTGATCTGTTTCCTCAATACGCCCACCCTCCCGACACCGCATACCGCATCCCGTCCGTCCCGTGCGCGGCCGTGACCAGCACGGTCGTCGAGCGCAGGATTCCCACGGCGAGGCCCAGTCCGGGGCTGGCTCGCAGGTCATCGGTCGTGATGGCCACCCGCTCGTCGCCCTCGAAGACCCTGCCCACATCCAGGAAGCCGACGACCGACGCCGAGAGCGCGTTGCGCGAGGTCAGAATCTCGCGGCGCAGCTCGAGGTTGCCGAAGAGCACGCCGCTCCCGGTGAAGCGGCCGCCCTTGAGGCCGCGGTTGGTGCTGCTCCCGCCGTAGGTGGAAAGCGGGCGCTCCCAGGCCGGGATGTCGAAGCGCGACGCCAGCGTCGGCGAGCCGTAGAGCTGCGACGCGCCAAGGCGCACCGCGATCTGGGACGGCCCGATACGGCGATAGGCGCGGCCGATCCCGTAAACCCGCGTGTAGCCGTCACCGCCACTCGCCTGCTGCACGCCGCCTTCCAGGAGCAGCCCGCTCGTGGGGTCGAACTCGTTGTCGCGAGAGTCGAAGACCAGGGCCACGCGGCCGAAGACGTCGTCCTCGATCAGCTCGGCGGCGCCCAGGGTGGCGGTGAAGGCCGACCCGGGCGAAAGCTGGTAGAAGCGGTCCTGCTGGAAGGCGCCGAGCAGGGCGACCTTGAACGGCCCCTTGATGCGGCGGGTCACTTCGGCGCTCGCGTCGTACTGCGTGCGGTGCATCCGGTAGGCGAACTCGTCGATCTCGATCGCCTCCGCCTCGTTGACCGTGCCGTTGCCGAGGCCGAAGAAATTCTCCCGCGTGTTCCGGCGCGCGCCGAGGAAGAGCGCGAGCCGCAGCGACGTGCTGAGCAGGGGGGCCCGATAGCGCAGCTCGAGGAGCCGGCTCCCGTGGAACCCGATGCCCGCCTCCGCGCTCCCCTCCGCCCGGAAGGTCTGCCGCTCGGAGTAGGGCGCGGGCTGGAAGTAGCGCACTCGCATGAGCGCCACCGGCCCGCCGCCGACTCCTCCCGAAACATACGGGAAGTAGCTGAGCAGCCATGGGTAGCCCGACGGCGGCAGCGAGTCCGCAGCCACCTCGGGCGGGGGCGTGACGACGGGGTCCTGCGCTGCGAGCGGTGGCGGGGCGAGCGCCACCGCGGCAAGCAGGCCGAGCGCGGGCAGCAGGCGAACGGTCACGAGGACCTCTGATAAAGGAACGCGGTGTCGCGGACGGCGGCGTCCCGGCCGTCGTGCGCGGCATAGGTGGCGGGGAACAGCGACGCGGCGCCGAAGTCGCCCGCCTTGTTCACCGCGTAGAACTGCAGCCCGAACGTCGGCTGGCCCCGGGGGTCGAGCAGCCGGGGCGGCGTCAGGGCGACCACCCGCTTCAGCGTCTCCATGCACGCATCGGTCGGCTTCATGCCGCGCCGCATGTGCTCGACCGTCAGGAACCCGCCGCAGACCATGATGTTCGATTCGCCGCGGCCGGTGGACCCGGCGGCGCCGACCGCGTTGTCGGTGTACTGCCCGGCCCCCACGATCGGCGAGTCGCCGGCGCGGCCGGGGATCTTCCAGGCGAGCCCGCTGGTGGTGGTGACCGACGAGATGTCGCCCTTCGTGTTGACGACGTTCATGTTGATCGTCCCGGTGACGCGGGCCATCTTCTCCCCCTCGGGCACGTCGAGCCAGTCATCCTCGCGGCCGCGGTTGGCGCGCCAGCGGAGCCAGAGGTCGCGTGACTCGGGCGTGAGGAGGTCCTCTTCCCTGAACCCGTAGGACAACGCGAACCGCTTCGCTCCGGCCCCGACCAGCAGGATGTGGTTGGTGTACCGGAGCACCAGCCGGGCCACCTCGCTCGGCGTCTTGATGCCCTCGAGCGCCGCGACCGCGCCGGCCCGCCGCGTCGGCCCGTGCATGCACGACGCGTCGAGCTGGACCACGCCGTCTTCGTTGGGCAGCCCGCCGTAGCCCACGGAATTGTCCGCGGGGTCCAGCTCCTGGATCTTCACGCCCTCGACCGCCGCATCGAGCGTGTCGGTGCCCGACGACACCAGCTCGAATGCCCGGGACACGCCGCGGATGCCGTTGGCCGAGGCGACCGCGGCAAAGCGGCTCTCGCCACGGAGGATGACGGCCGGGGCGCCGGTGACGGGCGCCGCCGCGGCGCTTCGCGGCAGGGCCGCCGCCGCAGCAACGGAGCCCGCGGCGCCGAGGAAGGTGCGGCGGGAGAGCGGTTGGGACACGCGTCGGCCTCCTGGCTGGGATGGTAAATGGAATGGCAGACAGGATTTACGCGCCGATGCCCGCTCCTGTCAACTTGCTCCGCCTCCCGGCCTTCCCCTAACTTGACGCCTTGACCCGAACTGGCGCTGTGACCTGGATGCGTTCGCGGGCCGCCGAGGCCGCGGAAAACCCGCTCGCGATGCTGCGGCTCGCGGCCGGCGGACTGCTGCTCGCCGCCACCGCCGTCGCCCTGGTGCTGGCGCTCGCCGGGCTGGGCTGGAAGGGCGTGGAACTCGCCGCGGCGCTCTGGGCGCTGTACGGCCTGGTGGTCGGGGGCATTGCGCTGGCCGATCCCGCGCTCGAGGGCGTCGCCCGGGCGCTGCAGAGCGCCGGACTCATGCGCGCCGGCGGCGGCTACTCGGCGATCGAGACGATGGTGATGCAGGGCCGCACCGTGGAGGCCGTCGAAGCCTGTCTCGAGCGGGCGCGCGATCCGCGCGAGCGCGTCGAGGCGACCCTCCGCCGCGCCGGCATCCTCGCCGGCCCGATGGCAGATCCGCCCGCCGCGGCGCAGGCACTGCTGGACCTGCGCGAGAGCTCGCCGCTCCGGCCTGCTGACGACATTCGTGTCGGCCTGGCGCTCGCCGACCTGTACGAGCGGAAGCTCGATGACGCGGGCGGCGCGATGCGCTAGCTGAGGCGCCTCATCGACCTCCATCCGGGCGCGCGGCGCCGGCGGCGCCTCCTCGCGCGGCTCGCGGAGCTCAAGCGGTGAGCGCGCTCCCGTTCGGCCGGAATTTCCTGCCCGGCCCCACGGGCGTCCACCCGGACATCGTCGCGGGCATGCAGCGCCCCGTCATCAGCCATCGCGGTCCGGAGATGGCGGAGATGATGGCGCGCATGGAGCGTCCGCTCCGGCACCTGTTCCGCACCACTCGCCCGGTGCTGGTCGGGACATCGTCGGCCACGGGATTCATGGAGGCCGCCGTGCGCGCCGGGGTGCGGCAGCGGCTGCTCGCGGTGGTGGGCGGACATTTCGGCGAGCGCTTCGCGCGGATCGCGGAAGCGTGCGGCAAGGAGGTCGTGCGGGTGGTGGTGCCGCCGGGGCGCGCGATCGAGCCCGCGCACCTGGAGCGGTTCCTCGACGGGCCCGGCGTGGACGCGGTGTCGCTGGTGCACGCCGAGACGTCCACCGGCGCGCTCGCCCCGCTGGAATCGCTTGCGCGCGTGGTGCGCTCGCGGGACGACGTGCTCCTGCTGGTGGATGCCGTCGGGTCGCTCGGCGCCGATCCCGTCGAATTCGATCTCTGGCAGCTCGACTTCGCCTTCACCGGGACCCAGAAGGCGCTGGGGCTTCCGGCGGGCCTCGCGCTTGCGGCGGCGTCGAAGCGGCTCATGGAGCGCGCGCACACGGCGCACGCCCCAGGGGGCTACTTCGACCTGCACGCCCTCGAGCGAGCGGCCCGCGAGCGCCGCCCCGCCTTCACGCCGGCGCTCCCGCAGCTGTACGCCCTCGACGCGCAGCTCGAGCGCATCGGCGCGTCGGGCGGCGTCGAGGCGCGCTGGGAGCGGCATGCGCGGCTCCGCGGCCTGATGGACGCGTGGTGCACCGGCCATTCCCGCTTCGCGCTCCTCGCTCCACCGGGCAGCCGGTCCGCCGCGGTGTCCGCGCTGCGGCTTCCGGCGGGCACTGCCTCGCCGGCCGTTGTCGCCGCGCTCGCGGCGCGCGGATGGCTGGCGGCACCGGGGCTCGACACCCAGGCCGATGCACTGCTCCGCATCGGGCACATGGGCGACCTCGAGCCGTCCCACCTCCAGGCCTTCCTGGAGGCGCTCGACGGCGTGGTGTGACGGGCGGCACCGCAGCACGGTCGTGCCGGGTCCATGTTCGCCGGAGCACCCCCGGAAGGGCGACATGGCCGACGCGCCGCAGGGCACCACCTCCATCTGGACCAGCCGCGGCCTCCCCGGCTTCCCGCCGCTCGAGCAGGACACCACCGCGGACGTCTGCGTGGTCGGCGCCGGCATCGCCGGCCTGAGCGCCGCGTACGAGCTGGCCAGCCGCGGCCGCTCCGTGATCGTCCTGGACGACGGTCCCATCGGCTCCGGAGAGTCCGGCCGCACCACCGCGCACCTTGCCACCGCGATTGACGACCGCTACTCCAGGATCGCCCACCTGCACGGCGCTCACGGCGCCGCGATCGCCGCCGAGAGCCACGGCGCCGCCATCTCCCGCATCGAGGAGATCATGGCTGCCGAGGGCATCGAGTGCGAATTCGAGCGGCTCGACGGCTACCTGATCCCGGGGCCGCGCCAGGACGCCCGGTACCTCGAGCGCGAGCGCCAGGCAGCCGTGATGGCGGGCCTCCGCGATACCGAGCTGCTCGACCGTATCCCCGAGGTCGGGTTCGACGAAGGCCCCTGCCTCCGGTTCCGCCGCCAGGCCCAGTTCCATCCGGTGGCGTACCTGGGCGGGCTGGCGAACGCGCTGGTCCGGCGGCACGGGCGCATCCACTGCGGGACCCGCGTCACCGACGTCTCCGAAGGTGAGCCGGTGCGCATCGAGACCGCGAGCGGCCATGTGGTGCAGGCCACCGACGCCGTCGTGGCGACCGACACGCCCATCAACGACCGCTTCACCATCCACACCAAGCAGGCGCCCTACCGGACGTACGCGATCGCGGCCCGAGTGCCGCGCGGTGCCCTCGCGCACGCGCTCCTCTGGGACACCGAGGATCCCTACCATTACGCGCGCCTCTCGGCGGCCCCCGCGTCGGCGGGCGCCTCGCCGCAGGACTTCCTCATCGTGGGCGGCGAGGACCACAAGACGGGCCAGGAATCCGGCGCGCCCGACGACCGCTTCCGCCGGCTCGAAGAATGGATGCGCGCGCACTTTCCCATGGCCGGGCCGGTGGACTTCCGCTGGTCGGGACAGGTGCTGGAGCCGGTGGACGGTGTCGCCTTCATCGGACTCAATCCCGGCGACAGGCACACCTACGTTCACACCGGCGATTCGGGCATGGGCATGACCCACGGGGTGCTGGGCGGGATGCTGAACGCGGACCTGATCGCCGGCCGTGCCAACCGCTGGGCCCCGCTGTACGATCCCGGGCGGCGCACGTTGCGCGCGGCCGAAGAGTTCCTGAAGGAGAACCTCAACGTCGCGGCGCAGTATGGCGACTGGGTGACCCCCGGCGATGAACACGACACCGGGCGGATCGCGCCGGGCGAGGGCGCCGTGGTGCGCTCGGGCGTCCACAAGCATGCGATCTTCCGCGACGGTGATGGAGCGCTGCACGTGCGCTCGGCGGTGTGCACCCATCTGGGCTGCGTCGTGCGCTGGAACCCCACCGAGCACTCCTGGGACTGCCCGTGCCACGGGTCCCGGTTCGACCCGTTCGGGGCGGTGATCAACGGGCCGGCCGTCGCGCCCCTCGCCCACGCCGAGATGTGATGCATCGCACAGCGGGGGATTCCGGGCTCCCTATCTTGCGAACCAATGGGCTGTGCGCACGTCGATGCAGCGCGAGACATCCGGGAAAAACCTACGGTCCCCAGCCATATGGTCGGATGAGTCGGTCGGCGCGCGGTCCGTTGCTCGACCCTTCAACTCCTCTCTCTAGATAAAATCTCGCAAAAGAACGGGCGTTCACGCGCCCGTTCTTCCCTCCTTTCCGCTAGTCAGCCGACAACTGCATCATCCTGCAGTCACCCTGCGGCGCTCCCACCAGAGCCAGCTCGCCCCCGCCAGAAAAGCCCCGACGAACCACCAGCGCGGGTACGGCACCCGGTCGGCATCCCGCGCGGGTGAGCCCGCTCCCGGGCCGTGCAGCGCAACCCAGGCCATCGTGGCATCGGTGCTCCGGGCCGCTCGCACGCCCGTCCATGTGCCCACGGCCGCCACCGAGAACCACGCCGAATCCGGATGCCCGGCCACGAGGTGACGGCCGGCAACATGCGGCCAGTAGACGCCGGCCCAGGACGTTGAATCCGGGCCGGGGTCGAGTGCGACCGTATCCGCCGCGCCATCGGGCCGGAGCACGATCGCCTGGCCGATCACCGCACCCTGGCCGGTCACCGCACCCTGCCGCTCGAGCCGCACCGGCTCGCCGGGGCGGGAGATTCCGCCGCCGGAGACGGCCCAGCCCGGACCGGGCCGGGCCAGCGCGCCAAGCAGGCCGGCCCAGTAGCGGTCGAACAGCTCCCTGTCACCGCCCAGCGTCCATCGCGACGGGTTCTGGACGAGCGTCGTGGCGACGCGCCCCGCGCCCACCGGCCGCCACTCGGCCACCGCGTTGCCTGCCTCGTCGCGGAAGATCACGGAGCGCGCGGCGCCGGGGACCGTGCTCCGGCGTTGGAGCGCGGCTGGCGACAGTGTCACGGCAGGAGCGAGTCCGGACCCCAGCCGGAGCCGGCCACTGCGAGCCCCGGCCGGACCGGCCGACGCTCCGAACGGCGGTGACTCCGGATCGACGAGCAGGCCGAGGCCTTCGTCCCGCACCGCCACATCGAGCGCCACGCGCTCGGCGGGGGAGAGGGCGCGCAGGCTCGCGGCGTCGATCGCGGCGATGTCGAACTGCCGGAGCAAAGTTGCAGTGATCCGCTCAGGCAGCGCACCGCCCGTGTTGACGCCCTCGGTGCGCCGGCGCCCAGCGCTGATCCGGGTCCGCATTGCGACACTCCCGCCGCGGCGGGACACCCAGTCGCGGAGCCGGCTCGACTCGTAGTCCGGTGCGCCCTGCAGCACGAGCAGCCGGAGCGGGCGCGGAGGCTCGACCTGCACGCCGATCGTATCGGTGCCGGCCGCCGAGCGCAGCAGGAACCGCGTGAAGCCGCGCGCGCGAGGCCGGAGACGGAGCGTAAACGATCCTGCGTCGCCGGCCCGCACCGAGTCCGCGCTCCCGTCCGGTGCCACGAGGGAGACTGCGCCGCCCGCATCCGACAGGCGACCATGCACGACGAGCTCGTCGCCCTCGGTGATCCGGTCGGGCCACGCCGCGTGAATCACGCCTGGCGGCAGCGGCGACGGCACGAACGACACCGCGAGCCCCGCCAGCTCCGGCAGCCGGACGCTGTCGAGCCCCCATCCCGCGACGACGAGCTCCCGAACCCCCGGAAGCCGTGCCTTGATGGCTTCTGCGTCGCGCGTCGAGTCAGCCAGGGGGATCACGAGTGCGGCATTCGCCGAGTCGGCGATGCGCGCGGCGTCTGCCGCGTCCGCGCCCTCGGTGACCAGCACGGCGCGCGACCCGGCGCGCCGGACCGTTCGCGCGGGCGCGAGCGCGAGCGCGGCCAGCGCCGCGATCGCCGCCGCTAGTGCGAGGAGTCTCGTCGCGAGATGTCGCCGGTCCGCGCGGCGCAGCTCCAGTATCGCAAGCGCCGCGTATGCGCCGGCGGCCGCCAGGAGGACGGCGGCTGTGGCGGCTGTCGAGGTCACGGAGATTCGATCAGGTCGAGATAGCGGCGCGCGAGGGAGCCCGCTGGCGAGCGGCGCGACGCCGAATGCGGCGCCGGGTCCAGCCGTCCCGCGAGCGCGCGCAGGGCGGCGCCGGCGCAGCCGGGGCAGGCGCGCCCGGACCGCAGCGACGAGGCGAGCGCGCGGACTGCGCGGATGGCGTCGAGCTGCATCGCCGGATCCTGACCGCGGCCCGCCGGCTGCCGCGCGATCTCGTCGGCGGCCCGGTCCAGCAGCTCGAGGTCCGCCGTCGTGCCAGGCATGCCGTCGGCCATCGCCGCCGCGCGCTCGAGCGCCGCCGCGATCGCCGGCTGGCGCGGCCGCGGCGGGACCGTGTCGCGCACTTCGCGGCTCCCGATGCCATCGAGCTTTCCGCTCAGCCGCTTGCGCGCGGGCTCGAGCGGCGGCGGGGCGAACCCGACCCGCTGGACGTATGACCTGGAGGCCTGCTGCACCGACTTGAGCAGCTCGAGCGCCCGCTGCTCGTACGGCAGCGCCTCCTTCGGCCGGTAGGTGCGGAGGCGCAGCTCCGCTTCCCACATCTGGGCGATGGCGCCCTTGAGCGTGGCCTTCGTGGCGGGCGCCAGCAGGGTCGCGTTTTCCTCGCTGTCGTGCTGGTGCGCCTCGTCGGGCTCGACCCCCGACTCGAATTCCTCCCCCGTGAAAGCCCCGTAGCGGAGCCGGAGGAGGCCCTGGTCCATGCCGATGGCGTTGGCGCGCTCGCGGAAGATGTCCGCGGGCAGTGCCGCTGCGTCGGCGATCAGCCGCTCCGTGTCGATGATGATCTGCCGCTGGCTGCGGAAGTACTCCGGCAGCGTGGATATGGCCAGGCCGCCGAAGCCGGCGCCTGTCGGTGCCGCCGTGTCGGCCAGCGCGATGAACACTGTTTCCGAACGCCCTTCGTTCGGCCGAGGCGTGCGGGTGTCGTGCGCGAGCGCGTGGAAGTAGAGCTCGTCACCCGGGACCATGCCGAGGCTGTCGAGGTCGATGGTGCGCCGGAAGAGGGTGCCGCTGCGCTGCCGCGTGCCGGCCGCGAGCGGCAGTCGGAGCTCGCGGAAGCGGACGCCCTCGCCCTCACCCGTGGTGACGGTGGCGACCAGCGCCGCATCGCCGACCGCATGGTCGTCCTGCACCAGGGTTTCGACCGTCACCCGGCGAGCTGCGCCCGCGGCGATGGTCGAGCGCGGCGCGGGGCGGAGCACCGTGACCGACGGCGCTTCGTCCGGCCGGACCAGGAGCCGGTGGTACTCGGCGTCGCCATCGCCATGGACGAGCTGATACAGCGCGGACGCGCGCGCGGTGGCCCAACCGGACAGCGTGGTGCCGCTCCCGGGCGCAAGCGCTACGGTGTCCCCGGTGCTCATCACCAGCCGGCTCGCCGTGCCGGCGCGGTCGAGCTCGATGGCCCAGGTGATGCGCGCGCCCTCGTCCACGTCGAGGTCCCACCCGTCCTGCCGCCGCGGCGGCCGGCCGGTGTACCTCGGCGGCTGGACGGTGATCGTGACCCCGCGGACGCTTGGGGCGGAACTGCTGCCGGGGGCGGAAGCGGAGACCGGCGCGAGCGCGTCGGCGCCGCGCGCGGCGCTGCGATTGCCCGCGACGCCCGCTCCGAGCGCGACGATCA
>CAMLLJ010000099.1 GCA_946480845.1 uncultured Gemmatimonadota bacterium | reverse complement strand
GCCGCGCTGCACAAGCTGCACGAGGAAGACCCGACCTTCCACTTCGAGTACAGCTCGGAGCTGGGCCAGACGCTGATCCACGGGATGGGCGAGCGTCATTTCGACACCATCCTCGGGCGGCTCGCGCGGAAGTACGGGGTGCACGCCGAGCTGGTCCGGCCCAAGATCGCCTACCGCGAGACGATCAAGGGGAAGGGGGAGGGCCAGGGGAAGCACAAGAAGCAGAGCGGGGGGAAGGGGCAGTACGGCGACTGCTGGATCCGGCTCGCGCCCAGGCCGCGCGGCGCCGGCTACGAGTTCGTCGACCGGATCGTCGGCGGCGTGATCCCCAACAAGTTCATTCCGGCGGTCGACCGCGGGATCCAGGAATCGGCGGTGCGCGGGGTCGTGGCCGGGTACCCGATGGTGGACTTCTCCGCCGAGTGCTTCGACGGCTCCTACCACGACGTGGATTCCAACGAGATGTCGTTCAAGATGGCCGGCATCCTCGCCTTCCGGAACGTGGCACCCAAGTGCCGTCCGGTGCTGCTCGAGCCGCTCGCGGACGTCACGGTCTGGACGCCGGACGACGTGCTCGGCGACGTGATGGGCGACCTCAGCGCGCGGCGCGGGCAGATCCTCGGCACCGAGCAGGACGGCCGGCTGACCAAGGTCCGCGCCATCGTGCCGGAGAGCGAGCTGTACCGCTACTCGACCACGCTGTACTCGATCACCCACGGCCGCGGGACGTTCCGCCACGCGGTGCACGGGTACGCGGAGGCGCCGCCGGAAGTCACGGCGAAGGTGGCGGCGGAGAACGCGGAGGCGGCGGGGGCGGCCTGACGTCCCAGGCGGCATCCAGCCGGGAGAGGAAGTTGCGCGCGTCGAGCCGGTCCAGGGCGGCGCGCGCTTCTGCGTACAGCCCCTCGGCTTCCCCGGTGCGGCCGAGGCGGCGCGCCGCCACGGCGGCGATGCCGGTGGCCTCGGCCGCGAGCAGCGCGCTGGCGTGGGCGCGCGCGGCGGCGGCGGCAGCGAGGGCCGTCGTGCGCGCGTCGTCGAGCCGTTCGAGGCGGAGCAGCAGGCGCGCGAGCAGGTGATCGGCCTCGGCGGCGGCAAGTGCGTCCTCCGCCTCCGCCGCCAGCTCCCGCGCCCGCCGGATGGCGCGCCCGGCGAGGTCGAAGTCGGCGCGCAGGAGCGCCGCCTCCGCCCGCCCGGTCATCACCAGCGCGACGAGGCCCGGATCCCCGACCAGCTCGGCATGGCGCAGCGCCTCGGCCGACGCGGCCTCCGCCTCGCCGGCGCGGCCGAGGTCGCGGAAGGTGAGGGTGACGTTGTGCCAGGTCTCCGCCATGCCCCGCCGGTCACCCAGGCGCTGGTACGACAGGAGTGCCGTGCGATAGGTGCCGAGCGCAGACTCGAGGTCGCCGTGCAGGTGGCTGACCGACGCCAGGTTGTTCGACGCGCGTGCGGCCAGCGTCGCCTCGCCGGTGCGGATGGCGAGCGCCAGCGCTTCACCGAAATGCCGCTCGGCCGCCGCGAGGTCCCCCCGCTCGAAGGCGATCGCGCCGAGCAGGTTGACGGAGCGCGCCCGGCCATCGGCGTCGCCGCGCGCCCGGAACAGCTCGAGCGCGCCGGACGCGCCGGCCCCTCCCGCCGCGAAATCGCCCCGGCGGGTGGCCGCGGTGGCCTGCTGCAGGAGCTCAGTAGGCGATTGCATACCGGGTGAAGCCGGACAGATCGGCTTCCACCTCGTCGAGTTCGTCGAACTGCACCGTGCCCAGACGCAGGAACGGCAGTCCCGGCGCCTCCTGGCGCCAGATGGCGAGGCGCGTCTCGATCTCGGCGTCATCGTCGTCGCTGTCGCCGTCGTCGTCGAAATCCCCTTCGGCCTCCGCGTAGCGGATGCGGAGCTCGGGCCGCTCCAGCGGGTTGAAGACGATCCCCGACGGCTGGAAGTCGAAGAGGATCTTCGATGCATCGACGACGGTGATGGTGATGAGCACCGAGTCGCCGGGGGCAACGGGCAGGCCGTCCGCCCCGGTCACGATGGACTCGTCGGCGAACTTGAGCCCGAGGAACCGCTCGCCCCGCCCGCCCGACCCGTCCTGGTAGAACAGCTCGCCCTCGCGGTCCTCGCCGCGCACGGCGTAGAACGACAGGACGTTCGATTGGAGCGGCGGCGCATTGGCGGCGCGCGAGATGATGCTGAGGCTCGCTTCCGGCTGCTCCTCCGGGCCGGTCGAGTCGCACCCGGCCAGGGTCAGCAGCAGAAGCGCGGCACCGGCAAGTCCAGGGTGCGCCCTGCGGACGTGTGAACGCATCGGGATCCTCCTCCAGCCGTGCTGGTCAGTCATCGTCGGGTCCGTCGAGCAGCCGCTGCAGTCGCGGACGGGAAATACCGAGGCGCCGGGCGGCATCGCTCTTGTTGCCGCCGGCGAGGTCGAGCATGGCGCGGGCCGCGGCGCGGGCGATGGCGTCGAGGTCCGCGGGAAAGGGGAACAGGCCCGCGGGGGCGAGTGGCGTGGCGCCGGCTTCCGGGGGCAGCTCGTCCGCGCGCAGCGTCCCGGGCGGCGAGAGCACCAGCGCGCGCTCGATCGCGTTGCGGAGCTCGCGGACGTTGCCGGGCCAGGCCCGGGCGCGGAGCGCGGCGCGGAGCTCGGGCGTGAACGGCGGGATCGGCAAGCCGTAGCTCGTCGCGATCCGCTGGGCGAAGGTCTCGGCAAGGAGCTCCACGTCCCCGTCGCGCTCGCGGAGCGGTGGGAGGGCGAGGCCCACGACGTTGAGCCGGTAGTACAGGTCCTCGCGGAACTCCCCGCGGGCCACGGCATCGGGAAGCCGGACGTGCGTCGCCGCGAGGATCCGGACGTCCACGGTGCGGGCGTGCTGGCCGCCGACGCGGCGGATCTGCCGGGACTCGAGCGCGCGCAGCAGCTTGGGCTGCAGCTCGAGCGGGAGCGTGGCCACCTCGTCGAGGAAGAGCGTGCCGCCGTGGGCGGTCTCGAAGAGCCCGGGCTTCGCCGCGACCGCCCCGGTGAAGGCGCCCTTCTCGTGCCCGAACAGCTCGCTCTCGAGGAGGTTGGCCGGGATCGCGGCGCAGTTGATCTCGACGAACGGCTCCGCCGCGCGCGGGCTCTCGTAGTGCACGGCACGCGCCAGCAGCTCCTTGCCGGTCCCGGTCTCGCCGCCGATCAGCACCGTCACATCGCGGTGCACGGCGACCCGCGCCGCGCTGGCGATCGCCGCGCGCAGGGAGGCGCTGCGCCCCAGGATCGAGTCGAAGCCGCTCGACTTCCGCTCGCCCGCCGCGAACTGGCGCGCGCCGCTCCGCGCCTCGCGCTCGCGCCCGGCCCGCTCCACGGCGCGGCGGAGGAGGTCGATGTCGTCGGGGAGCGCGAAGTAGTCGCGCGCCCCCGAGCTGACCGACGCCGCGGCGAGCCGGTGATCGGCCGCCGCCCCGACCACGTAGACCGGCACCGGCCCCGCCGCGAGATCTGGCAGGAGCTCAACGGCCGCCGGCTCGGCGCCGCCGGCCAGGAGGAGCGCCGCGGCGGTCCCCGGCGGGAGCGGCGTGCCCGGCGGGCACTCGATCACGGCGCCGCCGGCCGCCTCCACGAGCTCAGCCACTGCCGCGCGGAAGCTGCCGGAGAGCGGCACGAACGCCACCGGCCAGGGGTGCGCGGTCAGGCGCGCCCCTGGCGGTTGGCCGCCGCAGGTTCAGTCGTCGCTGGAACTGCCGCCATGATCGTCATGCCCGTCCCGATCCTCGTCCTCGAACGCCTCGAACGACGCGTGGATGTTGCTCTCCACGAGCGACTCGAAGGCGAGCCCGTCGAGCGCGAGCCGGGGATCGACGAGTCCGGTCGCTCCGGCGTTGGCGAACCACCGGCCCAGGTCCACGGACAGCGTCAGGTCCACACTGCCCGCGCCGAGGACGAGCGGTGTGGACAGCTCGACTTCCTGCTCGAACCCGCTGCGCGAGACGTAGGTGAAGGGCTCGCCGTTCCATGTTCCCGTGACCCGGATGCTGATATCCTCGAACTGGGGATTGGCCCGAATGAAGTCGAGGTCGGCCGGCGTGTCGTCCTCGGGCTTGCGCACCTCGAACTCGATCTCGTCGTACACGCCCTCGGCGACCTGGGCCGTGATGGTGTGCTCGACGCTGCCGTTGAGTGGAAGGTCGATGATCATCGGGCCGAGCTCGACTTCATTGCAGTCATCGGTGCCGGCCGTGTCGGCCGGCGTCCGGTCGTCGGCGCAGATGTCGTCGCTGCCCTTGAGCTCGATCTCGCGGAGGACCAGTTCGACCTTTTCGAGCACGATGACGTCACTGCCGAGCTCGATGCGCTGTGGTGCGGCGGCGGAGGCCGCGGTCGAGTTGAGGCCGGCAAACCCGAGGTTCACCGCGCCGTCGACGTTGGCCTCGACACCGGTCGAGCAGGCAGCGGCAAGGACGGCGAGCGGCATGACGAGAGTGCGATAGCGAGTGCTCATTGCATTGCTCCTGTTGAGGCGGCGATGGGGACGCCACTCACGAAGGCAATGCGGATGCCGTCGGCGCCGGAAGCCGTAACCTGTTGTGCCGTCTGCGGTTGAGTTTCCCACTTGGGGCCCGGCGCCCGACCGGGCATGTATTGCTGCGTTCCACCTGCATCGAAACGATACATTCATGGCTGCTCATCGAACAGGGGAAGCGGGGGGCCGGCAATGAGCCTCCATGGACTTCTAGCGGACGCCGTCGTCGTCCTGCACTTCGGGTTCGTGCTGTTCGTGCTCTTCGGCGGGCTGCTGGCCCTGCGGTGGCCCCGCGTAATCTGGCTGCACCTGCCTGCCGCCATCTGGGGCGCGCTGATCGAGTTCGCCGGCTGGACCTGCCCGCTGACGCCCTTGGAGAAGTGGCTCCGCCGCGAGGGCAACCTGGGCGGCTACGAGGGAGGATTCGTCGAGCACTACATCCTGCCCGTCCTCTATCCGCAGGCACTCACCCGCAACATCCAGCTGGTCCTCGGCCTCGTCGTCGTCCTGCTCAACCTCTTCGTCTACTGGCGGGTCCTCAGGCGGCGCGGCGCCTGAGGCGTCGCACCGTCGCCCGGGTCCCGCAGCGCGGTGCCGGCGCAACGTGGATGGGTGGGCGAATGGGTGGGTGATCTGCATCATGACGTCTAGCATCATTACAGGTCCGGCTTCCCTGTTCATCTCGTATATTCCGTAATACCAGAATCTTGCCAGCCATGGCAGGATGCGCTGTCGTGTATTGAGACAGCGATAGCCACTCCCGGCACGCCAGTTGCCCTCGAGGAGATCGCGGTACCATCGCTCGTCCTGCACCCGCATCGGAGCCCGCACATGAACCGCACGCGTTTCGCCTCGCTGCTCCTCTTCGCCGGGCTCGTTGCCGGTACCGGGTGCGCCAGCGACTTCACCGGCCCGTCCACCGAGTCGGTGGCCGTGGAGCAGCCGGCCGACACGGTCGAGTCGCCCGCGCTCCTGCTGGGGGGCCTGCTCGGCGGCACGCTCGGCACGGTCACCAACGCGGTCACCTCGACGGTCTCGCTGCTCACCTGCTCGTCGCTTCCCTATCGGAAGACGACGAAGACCATCGGCGCCGACGGCGGCACCATCACCGTGGGCCGGCACCGCCTCGTCATCCCGCGGGGTGCACTCAAGCGGAACGTGACCATCACCGCCGAGCAGATGCCCGGCACCAGCAACTCGGTGCGCTTCTCGCCCGAAGGCCTGCACTTCGAGCGGCCGACCGAGCTCACGCTGAGCTACGAGAACTGCCTCGACCTCCCGCTGCCCAAGCGCGTCGCCTACACCGACGAGGGCCTCAGGATCCTCGAGCTGCTCCGGTCGCGCGACGTGCAGAGCAAGCGCACCGTGTCGGGCACCGTCGACCACTTCTCGCGCTACGCGGTGGCGTACTAGGTCTTGCTCCCGGCGTCCCGGCCCTCACCCGCGCGGCCGTCTCCGCATCCCGGAGGCGGCCGCGCGCGCGCGTTGCTCGACTCGGCGGTCGCGCACGAGCGCAACGGCGCGGGCGACGAGGCGCTCCGGCTCTACCAGCTCGTCGCCGAGGAGGCGGCGGCAGGCGACGACCGTGCCGCGCTCTCCGAGGCGCTCCGCCGCATGGCCGTGGTGCTGCATCACCGGAGCGAGGGCCCGCGCTCGCGCGAGCTCTGCGAGCGGAGCCTCGGCATCGCCACCGAGATCGGCGACGACGGCCTCGCCGCGGAGTCCCTGAACACCCTGGCCGGCTTCGACCTGGAGACGGGGCGCATCGACTCGGCCCGCCAGCGCTTCCTGCGCGCGCTGGTGCTCGGGGGCGACCGCCCCGAACTGCGCGGCCGCGTCGAGCAGAACCTCGGCATCCTGGCCAACGTCCGCGGCGACCACGCCGAAGCCGAAGCGCACTACACCCGGTCGCTCGAGGCCTTCGAGCTGCTCGGCGATGAGCGCGGCCGGGCACTTGCCTACCACAACCTCGGCATGGTGCATTCCGACCGGTCACAGTGGTCCGAGGCCGACCGGTTCTTCCGGCGGAGTCTCGAGCTCGCGACCGCGCTCGGCGATGTCCGCCTCGCCGGGCTCTGCCGCCTGAACCATGCGGAAGTGCACCTCGGGCAGCAGCACTACGACCGCGCCCGGGAGAGCGCCGAAGCGGCGCTGGCCGTCTTCAACGAGCTGGGCGCGAGCTTCGACAAGGCGGACGCCTACCGGGTGATCGGCCGCGTCTTCCGCGAGACCGGACGCCCGGCGCTGGCCGAGGCGCGCCTCCGGGCGGCGATCGACCTCGCCGTGAGCACCGGCTCGGTGCTGAGCGAGGCGGAGACGTCGCGCGAGCTCGCGCTGCTGTACCAGGCCACCGGCCGCAACCAGGACGCGCTCCGCTGCCTCAACACCGCGCACCGCCTCTTCCTCCGGCTCGACGCCCGGCTCGACCTGGTGGACGTCGCCGGCAAGATGCAGCGGCTGGAGGACACCTTCCTCCTGGTGGTCCGGGACTGGGGCCAGTCGATCGAATCGGCCGACAGCTACACCTACGGCCACTGCGAGCGGGTGGCGGAGTATGGCGTCGCCGTGGGCCGCGAGCTGGGGCTCGAGCCGGGCCAGCTTACCACCATCCGCCTGGGCGCGTACCTTCATGACCTGGGCAAGGTGAAGGTCCCCCACGAGATCCTCAACAAGCCGGGGCGGCTGACGGACGAGGAGTTCGCCGTCATCCAGAAGCATCCGGAGTGGGGCATCGAGCTGCTGGCGACGGTCGAATTCCCGTGGGACCTGAAGCCGATCATCCGTTCGCACCACGAGCGATTCGACGGCACCGGGTACCCCGACCGCCTCAAGGGCGACGAGATCCCGCTCGGGGCCCAGATCATCTGCATCGTGGACGTGTACGACGCGCTCACCACGACCCGGAGCTACCGGCCGGCCATGACCACGGCGGAGGCGCTGTCCCGGATGGGCGAAACCAGGCACTGGTGGCGGCCCGATGTCTTCGAGGCGTTCCTCCGCGCGCTCGGGGAGCCGGCCGCGCCGTGAGCGTCGTCCGCATGGCGCCCGTCACCACCGAGCGGACGCGGGGTCTGCTGGAAATGGCCTACGCCCAGGAGCGCGCCGGCAGCATGGCCGACGCGATCCGCATCTACCTGGTCATCGCCGCCGAGGCGCAGCGCGACGGGGACTTCGCGACGCTCACCGGGGTCTTCCGCCGGATGGCCATCGCCCACCATATCCGCGGCGAGCCGGCGCGGGCGCGCGACCTGGGCGAGCAGAGCCTTCGCATCGCGCGCGAAGCGGGCGACGAGGTGCTCTCCGCCGAGGCGCTCTGCACCCTGGCGGGGTTCGACCTCGACGCCGGCCGCCTCGACGAGGCGTTCAAGCGCTACGCCCGCGCGCTCGCGCTGTCGGGCGGGGCGCCGGAGCTGAGCGCGCGCATCCAGCAGAACCTCGGCATCATCGCGACCGAGCGCGGGGACAGCGCCGGCGCCGCAGCGCACTACCACCAGGCGATCGAGTCCTTCGTGCAGGCCGGTGACGTCCGCGGCCGGGCGATGGCCCACCACAATCTCGGCATCGTCCACTCGGATCGTGGCGAGTGGGACGAGGCGGAGCGGAACCTCATGCTCGGCCTCAAGCTCGCCGACTCGGCGGGCGACCCGCGGCTGACCGGGCTCTGCCGGCTGAACCTGGCGGAGGTGTACCTGGGCGAGCGGGAGACCGGCCGGGCGCTGGCGAGCGCCGAAGCCGCGCTCGGCATCTTCAGCGAGCTCGGCGCCAACCTGCACCTTGCCGACGCTTACCGGGTGATCGGGCGCATCCGGAAGGTCGAGGGGCAGCGCGCGCTGGCACTCGCCTCGCTGCGGACGGCCGTGGAGATGGCCCGGGTGACGGGCGCCGGGCTCAGCGCTGCCGCGGCGGAACGGGAGCTGGAGGCATTGAGTGAGGCGTAGGCTCGCGGCGGTCGCACTCGCCGCGGCGATGGTTCAGGGCTGTGCCGGCGATGCGTCGAAGCCGGACCGCACCATCGTGATCGCCGCCGTGGGCGAGCCGTCCTCCGTGCTGCCGCCGCTCGCCTACGAGTCGGTGGCGCGCGACATCGGAGACCTGGTCTACGAGCGGCTCGCCGACCTGGCGCCCGGCGCGGCGCCGATCGACACCGCCGCGTTCCAGCCGCGCCTGGCAGCGAGCTGGGAGCGGATCGACTCGCTTGCGCTCCGGTTCCGGCTCCGGCCCGGCGCGCGCTGGCACGACGGCCGGCCGGTCACGGCCGCCGACGTGGTCTTCTCGTTCGAGGCGTTCAGCGACTCCGTGGTGGACGCGCTGGCGCGGCCGTACCTCGACGGGCGCGTCACGGCGGAAGCCGAAGATTCGATGACCGTGGTAGTGCGCTTCGCCGCGGCATCGCCGGAGCAGCTCTTCGACGCCACCAGCCACGTGCGGGTGATTCCCCGCCACGTCTGGAGCGCCATTCCCCGGGAGGCCTGGGCGGCGGACACCGCGATCGCGCGGCTGGTGGGCAGCGGCGCCTGGCGGCTGGCCGCATGGCGCCGCGGCGAATTTCTCTCGGTCGAAGCCGACACCGCGCGCCCGGAGGCCGACCGGCCCGAGATCACCGGCGTCGTCTGGCGCTTCACCGGCGATCCCGATGCCGCGCTCAACCTCCTGCTCTCCCACGAAGCCGACCTGATCGAGACCCTCGGCGCGCCCAACCGCGTCGAGCGTGTCGCGGCCGACTCCGCGTTCACGACCTTCGACTATCCCGCTGCCGTCTACGGCTTCCTCGGCTTCCGGCTCGCCGATGCCCGGCGCCCGCACCCCGTGCTCGGGGACCGGCGGGTGCGGCGGGCGCTCGCGAGCGCGGTCGATCGTGACGCACTCGCGCACAACGCGTTCGGCCCCTCGGCGAAGGCGCCGGCGGGGCCGATGTCGGACCTGCTCTGGATCGGCGACGACGGTATTACGTCATTGCCGTACGACACCGCGGCGGCGGGCCGGGAGCTCGATGCGGCAGGCTGGCGCCGCGGCGGCGACGGCGTGCGCCGGCAGGGAAGCCGGCGGCTCGCCTTCGACATCCTGGTGCCGTCCACCAGCCCGTCCCGCCGGCAGCTCGCCGTGGCGATGCAGGAGATGTGGCGGCAGGTGGGGGCGGAAGTGACGGTGACGGCCGTGGACTTCCCGGTCTTCCAGGAGCGGCTGGGGTCGGGGCGGTTCGATTCCTACATCGGCGCCTATCTCGACGAGCCGAGCCCGCGCGGCCTGGCGGACCAGTGGGGCACGGGCGGAATCGGCGTGCTCAATCATGGCCGGTACTCGAGCCCCGCCTTCGACTCCCTCCTCGCCGCGGCAGGCCGCGCCGCCGACACCGCCACGGCGCGCGCCCTCTACCATGCCGCACTCGACACCCTGAACGCCGACGCCCCGGCGATCTTCCTGTACACGCCGGTCCAGACCGCGGCCGTGAGCCGCCGGCTGGGGAACGTGGCGATCGACGGGTATTCGTGGCTGGGGAGTCTGGGGAGCTGGACGGTGGGGGAAGGGCGGTAGCGGGGTCATCCCGAGCCGAAGGCGAGGGATCTGCTCACCCGGGGTTCGAACTACGC
>CAMLLJ010000098.1 GCA_946480845.1 uncultured Gemmatimonadota bacterium | reverse complement strand
GGCTTCCAGCGTCATGGGGCAGACGGCGGCGCCGAACTCGAGCTCCCCGTGGTGCGAGAGGATCAGGTGGTGCAGCTGCTCGAGGCCGGCGTCCGAGCACGGCGGCACCGGCTCGAGGGCGATGCGGCGCTCCAGCATGAGCGAGCCCAGGACGACGTGGCCGAGCAGGCGGCCGGTGTCGGTGTAGCCGAAGGCGGTGTCCCAGCGATAGCACTCGAGCTTGCCGATGTCGTGCAGCAGCGCGCCGGCGAGCACCAGGTCGCGGTCGGCCTTGCAGGTCCGCGCGATCTCGCGGCCGATGTGCGCCACTTCGCAGACGTGCTTGAGGAGCCCGCCGAGCTGGGCATGGTGCCCCGCGATGCTGGCGGGGCACTGCTCGAAGCGCCGGCGGAAGTCGGCGTCGTCGAAGAACAGGGCGAGGGTGCGGGCGAGCCGGGGCCCCGCGATCTGCGCACGCCAGTCGTCGAGCTTCTTCCAGTAGGGCGCCACGTCGCCCACCGAGGGAAGCAGGTCGCGCTGGTCCACGCTCCCGCGCGGGAGCGGCCGGATCGAGGTGATCTGCAGCTGCCGCCGGCCGCGGTACTGGCCGATCTCGCCGATCACCTGCGCAACGCTTCCCCGCTCGAGCCCGGCCACTACCTGCTGCTCTGCGCCCCAGAATGGCGCGGAATCGATGCTGCCGCTCGCGTTGCCCAGCGTGAGCACCGTGCATTCCTTGTCGCCGCCGAAGGTCTTCTGCTGGACCTCGAGCACCAGGAGCGGGTCCTGCAGGCGGTCTCCGATCGTGATGCGCTTCAGGTCTGGAAAGGTCATGCGAGAACATACTCCGGGCCCCTGACATCGGACAGCCGGGCGGATAGCTTGACGGTATGCCTCCCGATCGTGTGCTGGTGGTGGATCGCGATGCCGCGCGCGCGGAAGCGCTCGCGCAGTGCCTCCGCGCCGCCGGCCACGCGCCGACCGTGGAGCCGGAAGGCGAAGTGGCGGCGGCGGCACTCACCCCCGCGCCAGGCGATCCCGCGCCGGACTACGACCTCGTGGCGGTGCACCTGGCGCTCCCCGGGCTCGACCTCGCACTGCTCCGCGCGGCGCTCTCGGTCGGCGGCGCCACGGCGCCCGACAGTCTCGCGGCGGCCGAGCGGCGGCACATCCTGCGCGTGCTCGAGCATACGGGCGGCAACCGGCGCCGCGCCGCGCTGGCGCTGGGAATTTCCCGGTCCACCCTGCTCAACAAGATCCGGAAGTACGGGATCGGCTGAGGACCCGCCTCACGGCCGGCGCACCCGCACCCGCCCCAGCCGCGAGACCACGACCTCCCGGCTCGCGCCGCGATAGGTCACGGTCCAGGTGCCGTTCGAGACGCCGAAGGTGATGCCGAGCGGCGTGAAGCGGAGCGGATGGGAGGGACCGGAGAGGGCGGCGCCGGCGGCGGCGGGCCCGGGGCCGGTCCAGGCCCGCGTGGTGTCGGGGCCGGCCACCTCCGCGATCCACAGGCTCTCGGGCGCGATGCGGAGCAGCATGACGCGGCTGCCGGTGATCGCCATCATCCGCGCCCGGACGTGCGCGGAGGCGATCCGGTGCGCTTCCGCGTCCACCACGATGCCGGCCAAGGCGCGGTCGAGGCGCGGTGCCGTGATCATCGTCATCAGCCCGATGAGCACGACGACGATGAGAACCTCGGTGACCGAGACGCCGTGACGCATGCGCGAGGATACCGGCGGGGCGCCGGGCCCCGCGCACCGTCTTCGCGCGGAGTGGTGCATCCGTGCGCCACTTGCCCTCCCACCGCCCCGTCCGCATACTGTCTTGCTTCCCAGACCCGCCCCCGATTCCGGAGCCGGCACCCCGAGTGTTCACGCCCAATCGGCTCGATCGCGCATTGACCCAGCAGCAGCCGGACGGCGCGCCGCTGGTCTCCTTCCTCGACCGCGCCCAGGCCGAGCGGTCCGCGGAAGAGGAGACCCGCCGCCGCGCCGCCCTCGGCGCCTACCTCGCGGCTCGCCTGGTGGAGCGCCTGCTCGCGCTCGACGGCACCGAGCAGGCGGAGGAGGGCCTTCGCTGGCAGCAGCAAAGCACGCTCCACTACATGCGCGACCTGCCGCGCGAGGACGCCGAATCCGCGTACCTCGCCGCCATCGTCACGGCAGTCGAGCCCGGGCCGGGCCGGCGCCTCCCCGCGGTCCGCATCGCCCTCCGCGACTACGCCTCCTTCCTCGAGTACGAGGCACGGTTCGGTGAGTCGCTCGACGCACTCCGCCTTTCCGCCGCCACCTGGCTCGGCGTGATCCCGGGACCGGACTTCGCCGACCTGGCGCTGTTCGCGGGCCGGCTCAATCGCCAGCTCGGCCGGCAGGAGCTGGCCGAGGAATGCTTCGCCGCGGTCGAGGACGCCGTGGCCGGAAGCGGCGACGTCGCGCCTGCGCTCCGGGCCCGCCTCGGGCGCGCCGCCATCCTCCGCGACCGCGGGCGGCTCGATGAGGCGCGCACGGAGGTCGAGCAGGTGATCGCCGAGACGCGCGGGCAGCAGCATCTCGGCGCCGTGGCCGGCCTCGCCTACGCCGACCTGGGCGCGGTGCTGGCGCGGAGCGGCCGGCCCGTCGAGGCGGTGCGCGCCCTCTACGACGCGTTCCGCCGGACGCCCGACCCGATCCAGCGCCTGCGCATCCTCGGCGAGCTGGGCGCCGGGCTCGCCGAGCTGGGCGCCGTGGACGCGGCACGGATCGCCTTCGAGCTGGTGGCGGACTCGCGCACGGGCGTGCTGGTGCGGGCCGGCGCCCACGTGCACCTGATGGACCTCGCCTCCGGCGAGGGCGACCGCATCGGGTTCGAGCGCAACCGCACCGCCGTGGGCGACGTGGCCGCCAGCATGCCGCCGCAGGTGGCCGTGGACTTCGGCTTCCGCAGCGCGCTCGGCTTTGCGCGGTTCGGGCAGTTCAGCCGAGCCACGGAGATCTGGCGCGAGACCCGCGCGCTCGCCGACCGGCACGGCTTCGCCGAGGCGGCCAGCACCATCGGGCACGTGCTCGCCGGCCTGGACGGCTGCCGCCGGAACGGTGTGGCCAGGGGGGAGCGCTGCGAGGCCCCGCCCGAGATCGCCGCGCTCGCGGCCGACCTGCGCGTGCTCGCCACGCACGCCGGCGCATGAGCGTCATGCCCACCCAGCCGGTCCAGGCCGATCCGCTGTCCGTGCTGCGCGAGTACGGCCCGCTCGCCCCATGGGGGCTGCGCGACCTCGCGGCGCTCGCCACGGCGATCCTGGATGCGTCGGGCATCGTCCCCATCAACGCGGCGTCGCGGGCGCAGCCGAGCGAGCGCACCATCCGCTTCTACGTGGCGCGCGGGCTGGTGAGCCCGCCCGAAGGGCGCGGCACGGCCGCGGTCTACACCTACAAGCACCTGCTGCAGGTGCTCGCCATCAAGCTGCGGCAGATGGAAGGCGCCACGCTCGACACCATCGTGAAGGAGGCGAGCGCGCTCACCGGCGACATGATCGAGCGGCGCGTCGCCCAGGCGCTCGGGGCCTCGATCCCGCCGCCGTCGCGGCTCGCGCTGCTGCAGGAG
Organism: uncultured Gemmatimonadota bacterium; assembly: GCA_946480845.1. The sequence continues at coordinate 6,562 of CAMLLJ010000098.1, read as the reverse complement.
CCGGGCACGGGGCGGGGCCGGGTCGGCCGCGCGCTCCAGGCCTGGATCACGCCGCCCGACTCGGCGGCGGCCGCGCGCGGCACCACCTGCCGCCGCATCCTCGTCGCGCCCGGGGTCGAGCTGCTGATCGACGAGCAGCACCCCATCGCCCGCCTGCACGGCGGCAGCGAGGCGATCGGCGACACGGTGCGGCATGCGCTCGCGTCGCTCATGCCCCAGTCGCACTGACCAACCCACGGGAGACTCCATGCTCACGCTCGGCATCCTGCTCGCGATCGTCGTGGTCCTCGTGCTCTGGGTCGTGGGCGCCTACAACGGCCTCATCAGCCTCAAGAACCAGGTGCTCAACGCCTGGAAGCAGATCGACGTCCAGCTCAAGCGCCGGCATGACCTGATCCCCAACCTGGTCAACACGGTGAAGGGCGCCATGAACTTCGAGAAGGGCACGCTCGACGCGGTGATCTCCGCGCGCGCCAAGGCCGTCTCGGCGACGGGCGTGAAGGAGACGGCGCGCGCGGAAGGCGAGCTGACCCAGGCGCTGGGGCGGCTCTTCGCGCTCACCGAGGCGTATCCCGACCTCAAGTCGAACGCCAACATCATGGCGCTGCAGGAAGAGCTGACCAGCACCGAGAACAAGGTCGGCTTCGCGCGGCAGCTCTACAACGACACCGCCACGCAGTACAACACCCGGCAGGCGACCTTCCCGACGATGCTCGTCGCCGGCCTCGCCAAGGCGACCCCCGCGGAGCTCTGGGAGATCGAGGACGCGGCCGAGCGCTCGGTGCCGGTCGTCAACCTCTGAGCGAAGCGAACCTCTTCGCGCAGCAGGAGTCGAACCGCCGCCGGTCGAACTGGCTGGTGGCGGGCTTCATCCTCTTCTTCGCCTGGGTCGGGTTCGGCGGCGACCTCGCCATCGGCATGCTCACCGCCGACAACCCGCCGGGCTCCTACCACCACTGGTTCCCCTTCATCGGCATCGTCACCTCGCTGGTCGCGGCCGGCGTCTGCTGGTCCGCCTGGCGGAACGGCGCCAGGCGCGTGCTCTGGGCCGCGGGTGCCTGGGAGATCATCGAGCCGGCGACGCCGGAGCAGCGCCAGTACGTCAACGTCGTCGAGGAGATGGCGATCGCCGCCGGCATCCCGCGCCCCCGCATCTGGCTGGTGCCCGACGACGACCCCAACGCCTTCGCCACCGGGCGCGACCCGGCGACGGCGAGCATCGCCGTGACCCAGGGGCTGCTCGATCGGCTGTCGCGCGACGAGCTGCAGGGCGTCGTGGCGCACGAGATGGCGCACGTGCGGAACTTCGACACGCGCCTCATGACGCTGCTCGCCGGCATGGTCGGCGCCATCCTGCTGGTCTCCGACGGCGCGCGGGTGATCCTGCGCGGCGGCGGGCGGGTGGGCGCCGGCGGGCGCGGGGGCGGCGGCGGGAAGAAGGGCGGCGCCGGCGCGCTCGGGCTCCTGGTGCTGGTGCTCTGGCTGCTCACGCTGGTCATCGCGCCGGTCATCTCGCGGCTGCTGGCGATGGCGGTGAGCCGGAAGCGCGAGTACCTCGCCGATGCCACCGGCGCGCAGCTCACCCGGAACCCCGCGGCGCTGGCGGCGGCCCTGGAGAAGCTCGAGGGGCACGGCGGCGCCACGCGCGCCATCACCAGAGGGGCCGCCCACCTCTGCATCGTGGACCCATCGGAGCGGAGGATCGCCGACGTCGAGGGCTTCCTGGGCGACGTGTTCGCGTCGCACCCGCCGATGCGGGAGCGGATCGCCCGGCTCAAGGGGATGGCGTACAGCGCGTAGCCGGGCCGCAGGTGGCGCCCGCCTCCCGGGCCTGCCGCTTCCAGCGTTTCACATGCTGAACTATCATTCCACAATGCCGAAACCCGCGCCATATTCCGGGACCCAGGCCGTGCGGCGGGCGGTGGGGCTGCTCAAGGCGTTCAGCGAGGTGCGGCCGGAGCTGACGCTGCCCGACCTGGTGGCGGCGTCGGGCCTGAACAAGACCACCGCGTTTCGCCTGCTCACGGCGCTCGCGGCGGAGGGGCTGGTGGCGCGGAGCGAGGAGGGCGCCGCGTGGCGCCTGGGGCCCGAGGCCATCGCGCTCGGCGCGCGCGCCCTCCGGAGCAGCGACCTGCGCGCGGTGAGTCGGCCGTTCCTCGAGGAGCTGGCCCGGCGCACCGGCGAGACCGCGACGATCGAAACGCTGGTGGGCGCCGACGTGCTGATCCTGGGCGAGGCGTGGAGCCGCAAGTCGCTGCTCGGAGCCCCGTCGGTCGGCACCCGGTGGCCGGCACACGCCACATCGACCGGCAAGGTGCTGCTCGCCGAGCTCCCGGAGCCCGCGCGCCGGTCGCTGCTCCGGGCGCCGCTCGCCCGGCCGGCAAGGCGGACCATCGCGACGCTGGCCGCGCTCCGGCGGGAACTCGCCCAGGTGCGCGCGCAGGGCTACGCCACGGCGCTCGGCGAGCTCGAGGACGGCTACAACGCCATCGGCGTGCCGGTGCGCGACCATGACGGCCGGGTCGTCGCGGCCGTCAGCATCGGCGGCCCGGGCGCGCGCCTCACGGCCGAGCGACTCCGGGACCGGCTGCCGACGCTCCGCCGCGCCGCCGGCGGGATCTCGCGCCGGCTCGGGTACACCGGCTAGGCCCCCGGTTTCATCACGCTTCCAGGCGAGCCCGCATGCTCAGGACCACGCCGTTCCACGATCGCACCGGCCCGCTCTCCGAGGGCCAGAGCTGGCGCCGCTGGGCGGGCCACGTCGTGGCCAGCTCCTACGAGCTGCTCCATGACCGCGAGTACGCCGCCATCCGGAACTCGGCCGCGCTCATCGACGTCTCGCCGCTCTTCAAGTACCTGGTCGGCGGCCGCGACGCCACGCGCTTCCTCGACCGGGTAGTGACGCGGCACGTGGCAAAGGCCGGCGTCGGCCAGGTGCTCTACACGCCCTGGTGCGATTCGGCGGGCAAGGTGATCGACGACGGCACCATCTCGCGGCTCGATGAGGACCGCTACCGGATGACGTCGGCCGATCCCAACCTGCGCTGGCTCCGCCAGAACGCGCTGGGGCTCGGCGTGACCATCGAGGACGTCTCCGACGCCACGGCGGCGCTCTCGCTCCAGGGCCCGCTCTCGCGTGACATCCTCGCCGCCGCCGGCTGCGACGTCACTTCGCTCCGCTACTTCCACCTCACCGACGGCCGCCTCGCCGGCGTGCCGGTCACGGTCTCCCGCACCGGTTACACCGGCGACCTCGGCTTCGAGATCTGGATCCCCGCGGCGCATGCGATCGAGGTGTGGGACGCGCTGATGGCCGCCGGCAGCGACTACGGGATCGTGCCGGCGGGCATCCTGGCGCTCGACGTGGCGCGGGTCGAGGCGGGGCTGCTGCTGATCGAGGTGGACTACGTGTCGTCCCACCATGCCCTGATCGAGGACCAGAAGTCCTCGCCGTACGAGCTCGGGCTCGGCTGGACGGTGAAGCTCGACAAGGGCCCGTTCGTGGGCCGCCGCGCGCTCGCGGCCGAGCGCGAGCGGGGGCCGGCCTGGCAGTTCGTCGGGCTGGAGATCGCGTGGGAGTCGCTGGAGCGGCTCTACGCCGAGCGGGGCCTCCCGCCCAGGCTGCCGACGATGGCGTGGCGGGTGAGCGTGCCGCTCTACTCCGGCGGCCGCCAGGTCGGGTATGCGACGAGCGGGTGCTGGTCGCCGATCCTGAAGCGGTACATCGCGCTGGGGCACGTGGAGTCGGCGCACGCGGCGCCGGGCACGGCGCTGAAGGTGGAGGTGACAGTCGAGCATCGCCGGAAGCTCGCTGACGCCGCGGTGGTGACGACGCCGTTCTTCAACCCGCCGAGGAAGCGCGCATGACGAGCGCGGGGCGGGGCACCTGGGACGTGATCGTCGTGGGCGGCGGGCACAACGGGCTCGTCGCCGCGGCCTACCTGGCGCGGGCCGGCAAGCGCGTGCTCGTCCTCGAGCGTCGCCACCTCGTCGGCGGCGCCGCAGTCACCGAGGAGATCTTTCCGGGCTACAAGTTCTCGGTCTTCTCCTACGTCGTGAGCCTCCTCCGCCCCGAGATCATCCGCGACCTCGACCTCCCCGGCCACGGGCTCCAGGTTCTCCCGCTCGAGAGCACGCTCACCCCGCTCCCCAACGGCGACTACCTCGCCTCCTGGGCCGATCACGACGCCACGCGCCGCGAGCTGATGCGGCACTCGCCCGTGGACGCGGAGGCCTACGACGAGTTCGGCCGGCTCATGCACCACATGGCGATGGCGGTGCGCCCCATCCTCGGGATGATCCCGCCCGACCCGACCAGCCTGAGCCCGAAGGAGCTGCTCTCGCTCGCGCGGCTGGGCCGGCACATGAGCGGGGTGGGCGAGGAGCACTTCCACGCGCTCTTCAAGCTGATGACGATGAGCGCGGCCGACTTCCTCGACGAGTGGTTCGAGTGCGAGCCGCTCAAGGCCACCAAGTCGGCGAGCGGGATCATCGGCACCTTCCTCGGGCCGCGCTCGCCGGGGACGGCCTACGTGCTCCTGCACCACTACATGGGCGAGATCGACGGGGCCTTCCGCGCCTGGGGCTTCGCCAAGGGCGGCACCGGCGCGATCAGCGAATCCATCGCGGCGGCGGCGCGGCGCTTCGGCGCCGAGATCCGCACCAGTGCGCCCGTCGCGCAGGTGCTGGTGAAGAACGGGAGGGCGACCGGCGTGGTGCTCGAGAACGGGGACGAGATCGCGGCGAGCGTCGTGGTCTCCGGCCTCGACCCGAAGCAGACGTTCACCCGCATGGTGGACCCGGGGCAGCTTCCCGGCGACCTGGTCGAGTCGATCCGGCGCTACAAGTTCCGGGGCTCGTCGGGCAAGGTGAACCTCGCGCTCGACGGGCTGCCCGACTTCACCTGCATGCCGGGGAACGGCCCGCACCTGCGCGGCGCGATCTCCATCAGTCCCAGCATCGACTACATCGAGCGCGCCTACGACGACGCCAAGTACGGCGAGTTCTCGCGCATGCCGTACATGGACATCATCCTCCCCTCGATGATCGACCCGGGGATGGCGCCACCGGGCAAGCACGTCATGTCCATCTTCGTCCAGTACGCGCCGTACCACCTGAACGGCGGCTGGACCCCCGAGCGCCGCGAGGCGTTCGGCGACACGGTGATCGACACGCTCGCCGAGTACGCGCCGAACCTGAAGTCGATCATCCGGCACCGCCAGGTCATCACGCCCCACGAGATCGAGGCCACGACCGGCCTCACCGAGGGCAACATCTTCCAGGGCGAGCTGGCCCTGCACCAGCTCTTCTTCCTGCGCCCGGCGCCCGCCTGGTCGCGCTATGCCACGCCGATCCGCAACTACTACCAGTGCGGCGCCGGCACCCATCCGGGCGGCGGGATCATGGGCGCATCCGGGCGGCTCGCGGCGCTGGAGATCCTCAAGTGAGCGCGCGGCACGACGCCATCGTGATCGGCGCGGGCCAGAACGGGCTCACGGCCGCCGCCTACCTGGCGAAGGCGGGCCAGCGCGTGCTGGTCCTGGAACGGCGGAGCACCATCGGTGGCAGCAACCAGGTCGCGGAGTTCCACCCGGGGTTCCGGGTGGACGCCGCGTTCCACCAGGCGGGGTGGCTCGACCCGGCGATGGCGGAAGAGCTGGGCATCGGCGTTCCAGCCGACGCGCCGGCCGGGCCGGACCCCGCCGTGATGAGCCCGCTGGGCGACGGCGCACTCGCGCTGCCCCGCGCGCCGCGCGCCGCGGCGGAGGCGCTGCGACGTTTCTCCGCCGCCGATGCCGGGAAATGGGAGGCCTTCTCAGCGCTGACGCACAAGCTCGCCGGCTTCCTCCAGCACCTGTACGGCGCTCCCGCGCCGCAGCTCACCAGCACCCGGGCAGCCGACCTGATGACCCTGCTCGGCCTCGGCCGCCGGGTGCGGGGCATGGGCAAGGCGGACATGATCGAGCTGCTGCGCGTGCTTCCCATGTCGGTCGCCGAGCTGCTCGACGACTGGTTCGAGCACGACGCGCTCAAGGGTGTGGTCGGTGCGGGCGGCATCACCGGTATCTCCCAGGGACCGCGCGCTGCCGGCACGGCGTTCGTCATGCTGCATCACCTCGTCGGGAGTCCCGCCGGGGTACTGCGCGGCGGCGGCGTCCGGCCCGGCGGTGCCGGCGGGCTGACGGCGCGGCTCGCGGCGGCCGCGCAGGCGCTCGGCGTCGAGACCCGGACCGGCGCCGGCGTGGCGCGCATCGTGGTCCAGGACGGCCGCGCCACCGGCGTCGTGCTCGAGAGCGGCGACGAGATCGCTGCGGCGCGGATCGTCTCCACGGCGGATCCCCGGCGCACGTTGCTCGGGCTCGTGGATCCGCTCGAGCTGGCGCCGGAGTTCACGCGCGCGGTCGGGAACTTCCGCTATCGCGGCGTAGCGGCCAAGGTGAATCTCGCCCTCGGCGAGCTGCCGCGGTTCACCGGCGCGGGGACCGACGACCGGCTGCTCCGGGGCGTCATCTCGATCAGCCCGAGCCTCGACTACCTGGAACGCGCGTACGACGACGCGAAG
>CAMLLJ010000097.1 GCA_946480845.1 uncultured Gemmatimonadota bacterium | reverse complement strand
CGGAGTTCCTCCGCCGGATCGCCCGGGCCACGTCGGTCCCGCCAATCAGCGTCGAGAGCCGCAGCTGGTTGCCGCCCGTCAGGAAGATGCCGGTGGCCTGGTCCAGCGGGCGGACGTGGTTCGGGTCCTCGGCCTGCACCCGTTCGGTGATCGGCAGGATGATGGTCTCGGCGGCGCCGAGCGCCGTGAACAGTGCCGCATACTTGGCGCCGGTGTCGTCGCGCTCGGAGGCGGTCGGGAGGATGGCGATCCGCGCGGCGTCCCCTCCGCACAACGCCACGAACCGCCGCAGGATCGTCGTGTCGCCCACCTTCTCCTCGGCGCCCCCCACCGGGATGACGTGGCCGAGGCCCAGCGTCTCGCGCGCCCAGCTGGCGGGGCGGCTCACCGCGTGGCGCCCTCGAACATCCCGCGCACTTCCGCCCGCCCCGCCCGGACGTGCCAGCGCCCTCCCGCCATCACGTCGCTCACCCCGCCTCCGCCATCGAGCACCACGAGATCGGCATCCATGCCCACGGCCAGGCGTCCTTTCAGGGGAAGGCGCAGCACGCGCGCCACGTTCGAGGTGAAGGCAGGCAGCACCCGCTCGAGCGGCTCACCGCGCCCAAGCAGGGCGCGGAGCGTTCCGGCGAGTGCCGCCGGCTGGCCCACGTCCATGGAAGCGACCCGGCCGTCGGCATCGAAGACCGGGAGGCACCCGCCCGCGTCGGTGCTCACCGTGACGAGCCCGGCCGGCAGGCCCGCATCGAGGTAGCGGACCAGCGCCTCGTCGGCGGGCCAGGCGTCCTCTTCGGGGCCGACCGGGAAGGCGGTGATGTCGATCGCGACGCCTTCGCGGGCGATGGCGCACGCGTCGTCGAACAGCGCGCGCCGGCGATTCACGTGCGTCGGATGGAACACCGAGGGCGGCAGCTCGCTGTGCGCGAGGGCGTCCCGGAGCGGTCCCAGGCCCCGCTCGCCGTCGCCGACGTGCAGGTGCACGATGCCGGCCTTGTCGGCCATGAGCCCGCCCACGTGCGCGTCGGCGGCGATGCGCAGCAGCTCGTCGCGGGTCGGCTGGCTCGAGCGGTGATCGCTGATCGCCACCTCGCCCACGCCGAGGATGCGGTCGATGAGGACGAGGTCGCCGCGCACGCTCCCGGTCACCGTCGCCGGCGGGACGTGGTACCCGCCCGTGTAGCAGTACGCCGAGATGCCGAGCGCCGCGAGCCCGCGCGCGGTCGTCACCAGCTCGGCCGGCGTGCGGATCGTGTCGTCGGTGCCCAGCACGCCCACCACCGTCGTGACGCCGCCCATCGCGAGCCCGCTCGGCGCGAGCGGTGGCACGCGCGTCTCCGGGCCCGCCTCCCCGCCGCCGCCGGTCAGGTGCGCGTGGCAGTCGATCAGCCCGGGGATCACCCGCGCCCCGGCCAGGTCGACGGTCGTGGCCAGGCCCGCCGGAAGGGCGGGGACCTCCTCGCCGATCCAGACGATCCGGCCCCCGGCGATCAGGACGTGCCGGTGGCCGAGCGGACCCGGCGCGTAGAGGTCCGCATTGAGCAGGAGGTGCATCATGCCCGGGAAGTTACCGCGCGAAGGGCACGGATGTAACGGACCAGGTCGGCGCTCCGCTCGACCACCACGTCAGCCAGCTCGAGGGCCATGTCGCGCGGTGCCCCGCGCAGGTCGAGATGCGGCCAGCGCGGGTTCCCGAGCTGCAGCGCCGCCGGCGGCGCGCCGACCCGGATGCGGAACGCCTCCAGCTCCGCCACGTCGCCGCTGGAGGAGACGACGTGCGACCAGCCGCGCGCGAAGAGGTTCTCGCGGTCCATGACGATCATCGCGGAGCAGTAAGGAAGTCGGTGGCGGCGGCGACGACCGCGGGGTCGTGGATGATCGAGCGGTGGCCCAGCCCACGGGTGAGCAGCAGGCGCGCGCCGGGCCAGGCGCCGCTGATCGCGGCCGCATCGGAGACCGGCACGTCGGCGTCCTGCTCGTCGTGGATCACCAGCGCCGGCGCGGCCAGCCGGGCGGCGAGGGTGGGGATGTGCAGGTCGCGCCACTGGATCCGGAGCCGCGCCTCGAGGTTCCGCTGCATCGCGTCCCGCACCGGCGCCGGGAGGGCGAGCGCCTCGGCGAAGCGGTCGGCGAACGATTCCGGGTTCGCCGGCGACGCGATGAGCACGGCGCGCCCGGCCGCGAGCCCGTCGCCCAGCGCCAGGGCGATCGCTGCCGCTCCGAGGGAATGCCCCACCACCGCGTGCACCGGTCCCGCCCCGGCCGCCACCGCCGAGAGCGCAGCGGCGAACTCGGGCAGCGAGGCCATGCGCCCCGGGGAGGTCCCGTGGGCGGGCGCGTCGTAGGTGATCACCCGGAACCTCCTGGCGAGGAGGGAGGGCGCGAGCGTGGCCCAGCGGCCGGCCCGGCTTCCCCACCCATGCACCAGGATCACGGTGGGACCCGCACCCCATTCCCAGGCGCGCAGCTCGGCGTCCCCGTGCGGCACGGTGAAGGGCCGGCCCGTGGCGAGGAATGCCTCCTCCCGCTCGCGGCGCACCTGCCTGGGCGGCCGGCAGAACAGCTGCTCCGCCCAGTGCGCCGCCAAGCCCGGGGTGACGGTCCCGACGGTCCGGAAGGCGGTGCGCAGAACCGAGATCCGCAAGTCCCTCGGAGGACGTCGGCGAGGCCCGGCAGGCGGCGTATGGCTCATGCGTGAATGATACCCGGTGGCGGTGCGCGCCATCACAGAGCGATGCCGGATTTCCCGCTATGGTCGGGCAAGTTCACGCTTCAACCGATGGAGGCATCACATGACCAGGAGAAAGAACCCCGGGGCCGACGAAACGCGGAGCCCTGAGCGCGAGCGGGCGGCAGGCGATTCCATTGACCGGAACTCGGCCAGCACGGACTGGCAGGCTGCCTGGGAGACCGAGGACAACTACTGGCAGGAGAACTTCTCGAGCCGTCCATACTCGATGGGCCGGGACTATTACGACCGGTTCCGCCCGGCCTACCGGTACGGGTACGAGTCCGCGCACGTCAATACCGCGCGCGACTGGGACGAGGTCGAGTCCGACCTCCGCACCGGCTGGGACCGCTACGAGCACGCCGGCAAGGAGCGCTCGGCGTGGGACCAGATCAAGGACGCGGTCCGCGATGCGTGGGAGCGGGTCAAGGGCGAGCCCGCCCACCGCTACTAGGCCAAGGGCTCGAGCCCTAGGGCTCGAGCCCTTCGGGCACGCCTGACGGGAACTGGGCCGCCACCGCAGCTTCGATCCGCTGGATCCGGTTTTCCGGGTTCGGATGGGTGCTGAAGAACTCCGGCTGGCGGCCACCCCCGCCCGATCGGGCCAGGATCTCCATCACCCCGGCCATCGACCGGGGATCGTACCCCGCCTCCGCCATGAACTTCACGCCCAGCTGGTCGGACTCGAGCTCGTCCTCGCGCCCGAACCGCATGTTGACGAGCTGGCCGATCATCGCCAGCACCGCGGAATTGCGCATGCTGCCGGGGTTGTTGGGGTCGTAGGTGGCCAGCACGGCGGCGCCGGTGAGGCCCTGCGTCAGCTGCTGCTTGGCGATGTGCTCCGCGCCGTGCCGGCCCACCACGTGGGCGATCTCGTGGCCGAGCACGCCGGCGAGCTGCCCCTTGGTCTCGAGCTGCCCCAGCAGCGCCTCGGTGATGAAGACCTGACCGCCCGGCAGCGCGAAGGCGTTGACCGTGTTCGGGTCCGCGAGCACGTGGCACTCGTAGCGGTAGTACTCGGTGGAGGGCTGGACGGCGCTCCGGGAGATGAGCCGGGCGCAGGTCTCGTCCACCAGCTGCTCGGCCTGGGCATTCTGGGTGAGCCCGCCGAACTGCTGCGCCATCTCGGGGGCGGCCTGCAGCCCGAGCGCCACTTCCTGGTCGGGGGTGATGTTGCCGACCCGCTGGGTCTCACCGGTGACGGGATTCGGTGCGCTGCTGCTGAAGTACGCGATCAGGGAGATGATCGCGATGATCGCGGCGATGACGAAGCGTCCACGCTGCACGGGAATCCTCCAGGCGCCCGCGGCGCCGGTTCAGGAAAGCCGGAAACCTCCCACTGCACCAGTCAGCTTTTCCGCCGCCTCCGCCAGGTGGCCCGCCGAGGACGAGATCTCCTCGGTGGACGCGTTGAGCTCCTGGGCGGCCGCCGCGATCTCCTCGGCGGCTGCGGCGTAGTCCTCCGTGCCGGCGGAGACCTCGCGCATGCGGCCGGCGATCCCCTCGATCAGCCCGCGGACCTCGTCCGCCGAGGTCGAGATCCGCCGGGTCCACTGGTCGTTCTCGTCCGCCTCGGCGGCCACGTTCATGAGGCCCTCGGCGGCGGCATGGGCGGCGTCCCGGGCGGCGACCCCGCCCTGGCCCAGGCGCAGGAGCCGCTCCCGGGCGGACTGGACCCGCTCCAGCACCGTCTGTACGGTAGCACTGGTCGAGGCGGCCGCCTGTGCTGCCTGACCAGCCAGCTTCCGCACCTCCTCGGCCACCACGCTGAACCCCTTGCCCTCCTCGCCCGCCCGGGCCGCCTCGATCGAGGCGTTGAGCGCCAGCATGTGGGTCTGCTTGGCGATGCCCTTGGTCTGGACGATGAACTTCTCGATCTCGGCCGACGCCAGCGCGAGCGCGTCCGCCTCGGCGGCGCCGGCCTCGACCTCCTCGGTCAGCCGGCCCAATTCCGCGGTGCTGGCGTCGAGCCGCTGCTTGTGCGACCGCGCCACCCGCGCGAGCGAGGCGTTCCGGTCGGCCGCCTGGACGGCCCCGGTGGCCAGCTCCTGGGAGATGCTGAGGATCTTGCCGGCGTCGTCCGCCGCGGCGCGGACGATCTGGGCCTGCTGGTTGGCGCGCTCGGTGAGGTCGCCGGTGGTGCTGGCCACCTCCTCGGTCGAGGCCGTCATCTGCTCGGTGGACGCAGCGATCTGCTGGGCCATCGCGGCGGCGTCGGAGGAGGCGTGCTGGATGGCGCGGGTCAGGTCGCGGAGCGAGGCGACCATACCGGCCACGCTTGCGAGGAGCTGGCTGCTCCCGTACCGGGACGACCCGTTGCCCTCGAACCCGCCCGTGGAGAGGTCCCCCTGGGCCACCCGCGCCGCCACCCGCTCGGCGGTGGACAGCGGGTCGATGATCTGCCGCCGCATCCAGCTCACGACCGCCAGCTCCACCAGCGCGCAGAGCAGGAGGAAGAGCAGCGAGACCGAGGGAATGGCGGCGCGGATGGCGTCGCCGTCGGCGGGCGCGGCACGGCCCGCGACGAGCCAGAGGATGCCGGCGAGCCCGGCGGTCAGGGCGAGGACGGCGAGCGCGCCCGCGCCATGGACCGCACGGGTGAGGTTCAGGTGATCGGTGGCCATGCGTTCCCGGTGTGGGTTCTCTGGGCGGGCGATGGGCAAAAGGTAGGGGTTCCGGTCGGGCGGGGGCAAGCCGGGCGGTGTAGATTTCCCGGTCACTTTTCCGGGGCGGACGCCCCCAATTCCGCAGTGGACCGATGAGCCAGACCGACAATCCGAGCGACCAGTACGACCCCCAGGCCGTCGAGGCGAAGTGGCAGCGGCGGTGGGCGGAGCGGCACACCAACGAGCCCGACCTCGACGGTGCCGCGCGCCCGTTCTACAACCTCATGATGTTCCCCTACCCCTCCGCCGAGGGGCTCCACGTCGGCAACATGTTCGCCTTCACCGGCAGCGACGTGTACGGGCGCTTCAAGCGGCTGCAGGGGTACGACGTCTTCGAGCCGATCGGCTTCGACGCCTTCGGGATCCACAGCGAGAACTTCGCGATCAAGGTGGGCACCCATCCGGCCCGCCTCATCCCGAAGAACATCGGGAACTTCCGCCGCCAGCTCGCGCGCATCGGCGGCATGTTCGACTGGCGGCACGAGCTCTCGACCACGGATCCGGCCTACTACCGCTGGACCCAGTGGCTCTTCCTCCAGCTCTTCAAGGCGGGGAAGGCGTACCGCAAGGCGGCCGCGGTCAACTGGTGCCCCAACTGCAAGACGGTGCTGGCCAACGAGCAGGTGGTGGCGGGCCGCTGCGAGCGCTGCGACACGGTGGTCGAGCAGCGCACCCTGGAGCAGTGGTTCTTCCGGATCACCGAGTATGCCGGCCGCCTGCTTGCCGATCTCGACGACCCGTCGCTGATGGACTGGTCGGAGACAACGACGACGGCCCAGCGCAACTGGCTCGGCCGCTCCGAGGGCGCGCAGATCGACTTCCCGATCGACGCCGGGCACTCGGTGCGCGTCTACACCACGCGGCCCGACACGATCTTCGGCGCCACGTTCATGGTGCTGGCCCCGGAGCACCCGCTGCTCGACCAGATCACCACCAGCGGCCAGCGGGCCGCCGTGGACGCCTACCGGGCCGCCACGGTGGCGCGCGACCTGGTGTCGCGAAAGGTGGGAGACCGCGAGAAGACCGGCGTCTTCACCGGCGCCTTCGCCAAGAACCCGGCCACCGGCCGGCGCATCCCGGTCTGGACGGCCGACTACGTGCTCATGGGCTATGGCACCGGCGCCATCATGGCGGTGCCGGCGCACGACGAGCGCGATCTCGAGTTCGCGGAGAAGTACCGGCTGCCGGTCACCACGGTGGTCGGCGATGATGGACGGCTCGTCGAGTCCGGCCAGTTCAGCGGGATGCCCGCCGACGACGGCCGGACGGCGATCATCCGCTGGCTCGAGACAACCGGCGCGGGGAAGGGGCAGGTCCAGTACAAGCTCCACGACTGGTGCATCTCGCGCCAGCGCTACTGGGGCCCGCCCATCCCCATCATCCACTGCGATGACTGCGGGCCGGTGGCGGTGCCGGAGCAGGACCTCCCCGTGATCCTCCCGGAGATCGAGGACTTCCGCCCGGACGACACCGGGATCTCGCCGCTGGCGCGCCACGAGGAGTGGTACTTCGTGCCCTGCCCGCAGTGCGGGAAGCGGGCACGCCGCGAGACCGACGTCTCGGACACCTTCCTCGACTCGGCGTGGTACTACCTGCGCTACCCGAGCACCGAGTTCGACGACCGGCCCTTCGACGCCGAACGGACGCGGCGCTGGTGCCCGGTGGCGACGTACATCGGCGGGAACGAGCACGCCGTGCTGCACCTGCTCTATTCCCGCTACATCGCAATGGTCCTGCACGAGCTCGGGCACGTCGGGTTCACGGAGCCGTTCCGCCGCTTCCGCGCGCACGGCCACATCGTGAAGGACGGGGCCAAGATGTCGAAGTCGCGGGGCAACATCGTCGTCCCCGACGAGTACATCGCCCGGTGGGGCGCGGACACCTTCCGCACCTACCTGATGTTCCTCGGGCCGTTCCAGGAAGGCGGCGACTTCCGCGACGAGGGCATCAGCGGGCCGCGCCGCTTCCTCGACAAGGTCTGGGCGCTGATGCTTGAGGCCGCGCGCAACGCGCGCTTCGGCGAGGCGATTCCGCGCCACGTCGAGGTCAAGTGGCACGAGACCCTCAAGAAGGCGCACGAGGGGCTCGAGTCGCTGCGCTACAACACGGCGATCGCCGCGATGATGGAGCTGGTCAATGCGCTCCGCGACTCGGGCTGCACCGACCGGCGGATCGTCGAGGACCTGGTGGTGATCCTCGCGCCCTTCGCCCCGCACTTTGCCGAGGAGTGTTGGGAGCGGCTCGGGCACGGGGCGTCGGTCTTTGAGGAGGAATGGCCCGAGTGGGACGAGGCGCTGACGGTGGAGGAGAGCGTCGAGGTAGCGGTGCAGGTGGGCGGAAAGACCCGCTCGAAGATCGTAGTGCGCCGCGGCTCCGGTGAGGACCTCGTCACCGCCGCCGCCCTCGCCGACCCCACCACCCAGCGCTTCCTCGGCGACAAGCCGGTCCGGAAGACTATTTACGTCCCGGACCGCCTGGTCAACCTCGTTGTTGGATAATGAATTGTTCTTGTTCGGGCGCGGAGACGCGGAGACGCGGAGAGCGGAGAACAGCAAGGACTATGTGGGTGTGCTTTTCACCATCAGTTGCTGTTGCTGTTCTCCGCCCTCCGCGTCTCCGCGTCTCCGCGCTCGAACAAGAGAATCCTTACGGCGCGACCGCGGCGAATGAAATGGCGCTTGCCCGTTCGACGGTGCCGCGAAGGGTGTATTCGTTTTCGAAGAGGATGAGGGGGGCGCCCCTCGAGTCGAAGACGAGGCGCTTGCCGTAGCCGTCGCCCAGCCGCTCGATTTCCTCCCGGTCCCCGGTCACCCAGCGCGCGATCGAGTAGGAGAGCTTCTCCAGCTTCGCCGGCACGCCGTACTCGTGCTCCAGGCGGTGCAGCAGCACGTCGAACTGGAGCTGGCCCACGGCCCCCACGATCGGGCTCGGCCCCACGATCGATTCCTCGTAGAAGACCTGCGCGGCCCCTTCTTCGGATAACTGACGCAGCCCCGTGTCGAGCGCCTTCCGGCGCATCGGGTCGGCCAGGCGGATGCGGGCGAAGAGCTCCGGCGAGAATCGCGGGATGTGCGCGAACTCGAGCGCGGCTCCGGTCGAGAGCGTGTCGCCGATGCGGAGCGTGCCCCGGTCATGCAGGCCGACCACGTCGCCCGGCCACGCCTCCTCGATCGCCGTGCGCTCCCGGGCCAGGAACTGCTGCGGCGCTGCCAGCCGGAGCGGCTTTCCGGTGCGGACGTGCGTCGCGGTCATCCCCGCCTCGAACCGCCCCGAGACGATCCTGAGGAAGGCAATCCGGTCCCGGTGCTTCGGGTCCATGTTCGCCTGGATCTTGAAGACGAAGCCGGTGAAGTCGGGGCACCACGGCGGCACCGGCCCGATCGAGCTGTCCCGCGGGAGCGGCGCCGGCGCGAGCGGCAGGAAGGCATTGAGGAACGGCTCCACGCCGAAGTTGGTGAGCGCGCTCCCGAAGAACACCGGCGTCAGCGTGCCCGCGAGCACCGCCTCCGCATCGAACACCTCGCCCGCCGCATCCAGCAGCTCCAGTTCGTCCCGCAGCGTGGCGAGCGCCTCGGCTCCCAGCCGCGCGGCGATCGCCTCGTCGTCGAGCCGCCCCGACTGCTCTTCCGCCCGCTCCGCCCCGTGCTGCTCGCCGCGCTCGAAGAGGTGCACCTGCGCCGTCGCCCGCTCGTAGACGCCGAGGAACTGCCCGTCGCCGAAGATCGGCCAGGTCATCGGATAGCAGCGGATGCCGAGGTCGGCCTCCACGTCGCTGATGAGCTGGAGCGGCGGCGCGCCGACGCGATCGCACTTGTTGACGAAGGTGAAGATCGGCGTCCGGCGCATGCGGCAGACGTCGAAGAGCTGGCGGGTCCGTTCCTCGACGCCGCGCCGGTTGTCGAGCAGCATGACGGCGCTGTCGGCCGCCACCAGCGTGCGGAAGGTGTCCTCGCTGAAGTCCTGGTGCCCGGGCGTGTCGAGCAGGTTGATCTTGAAGCCGGCATACTCGAACTGCATCACGCTCGACGTCACCGAGATGCCGCGCTCCTGCTCCAGCGCCATCCAGTCGCTGGTGGCGTGCCGCTGCGCCCGGCGCGCCTTGACGGCGCCGGCGAGGTGGATCGCGCCGCCGTAGAGGAGGAGCTTCTCGGTGAGGGTCGTCTTGCCGGCGTCGGGATGGCTGATGATGGCGAAAGTGCGCCGCCGGGCGACTTCCGGCGGGGCCGTGGGGCTCGCGCCGTCCAGGGAGGTCTCGTGCATGGCGGGAGGAAGGTAATCGGCGCAGGCCGCCGCTGCCCGGTTATAGTTGGCGATGGCCGATCCGCTGACCCGCCGCGATCCATCCACGCTCGCCGCCGCGACCGCCCACCTCCGTTCCGCCGCCCGCCTCGTCTCCGAGAACCTGACCGCCGTCGGCACCGACGAGCAGACCACCCTGCTGGTCCTGGCGGGCCTCATCGGCACGGCGGTCGGCATCGCGGTCACCGGCTTCTACCGCCTGATCGACGTGCTCCAGCACGCGGTCCTGCTCGTGGCGCTCGGCACCCCGGTGGCCGACTACGTCCTCATCCCCGCGTTCGTGGCGCTGGGCATCGTGGTCTGCCGTGCCGCCACCCGGTGGGGCGCGCGCGGCTCGCGGGGCGAGAATGTCGCCGACGTGATGTACCGGGTGAGCGTGAAGGGCGGGGTCATCCCCCTCAAGCCGGTGCTCGCCAAGGTCGTGGCGTCCGCCGTGGCGATCGCCACCGGCG
>CAMLLJ010000096.1 GCA_946480845.1 uncultured Gemmatimonadota bacterium | reverse complement strand
GCCTCCCGACCGTCCCGACCGTCTCGACTGTCCTGACCGTCCCACTGTTATCTTTCCCGCCATGTCGCGACACCACCATCTGCCCTGCGCTGCCCTCCTCGTCCTCCTTCTTGGCGTCGCCGCGCCGCTCCTGGCCCAGGACCGGAAGCCCGGCAAGTTCGAGAACCGGGCCCTCTCGGCGATGCCGCTGGCGGGGCAGAAGGTGCCGATCCTGCCGATCACCATGATCGTCGCCGATCCGGACATCGAGCCGGACACGCTCTACGCGCCCTGGCTCGAGCGGGCGGCGGCGCTCCGGCGGGCCGATTCGCTCATCGTCCTCGAGCTGCAGAACCGCGGTCCCGAAGTCTCCTGGCTCACCCCCCACGAGCTCCGCAAGATGGCCCGGCGCGCTCCCGGGATGCTCAACAATCCCGACGAGCTGGGCCAGGCGATGCTCCGCTCCGAGCGGCTCGAGAAGATCCCCGACCAGCTCGCCGCGCAGCTCCGGAAGCTGGTGGCCATCGCCGGCGGGCGGATGGTGTTCGTCCCCGCCGCGCTCGGCTTCAGCCATACCCCGGAGGGCCAGTTCCGGGCCGACCTCGCGCTGGTCCTCGTGGACACCCGCCGCAACGAAGTGGTCTGGCGGAGCGCCGCCGTCGGCCAGGGCGCCGGCCCCGACCTCGCGCTCCGGAATGCGCTCACGACCGTCTTTCCCCAGTAACCCGCCGACATGACCTACGATGTGACGCTCATCCCGGGAGACGGGATCGGCCCGGAGATCACCGAGGAGACGGTCAAGGTGCTCGAGGCCACCGGCCTCGACTTCCGCTGGGACCGCCAGCTCGGCGGGGTCGCCGCCGTCGAGGCCACCGGCACGCCGCTCCCCCAGCTCACCCTCGAGAGCATCCGCAAGAGCCGGCTCGCGCTCAAGGGGCCGCTCACGACGCCGGTCGGCGAGGGCTTCCGGTCGGTCAACGTCGGCCTCCGCAAGGAATTCGAGCTCTTCGCCAACTTGCGGCCGGCGCGCACCATCGTGCCGGGCGGGCGCTACGAGGGGATCGACATCGTGCTGATCCGCGAGAACCTCGAGGGGCTCTACGTCGGCGTCGAGCATTTCGTGCCGGTGGGCGACGATCCGAAGGCGGTCGCGGAGTCGGTCGCGATCGTGACCCGCTTCGGCTGCGAGCGGATCATCCGTTACGCCTTCGAATACGCCGTGGCGAACGGCCGGAAGAAGGTCACCGTCGTCCACAAGGCCAACATCCTCAAGATGGTGAGCGGGCTCTTCCTCGAGGTGGGACGCAAGGTCGCTGCCGAATACGCCGGGCGGGTCGAGTTCAACGACATGATCGTGGACAACACTGCGATGCAGCTCGTCCTCCGCCCCGAGCAGTTCGACGTGCTGGTGACCACCAACATGTTCGGCGACATCCTGAGCGACGAGGTCTCCGGCCTGGTGGGCGGCCTCGGGCTGGCGCCGGGAGGCAACATCGGGACCCGCGCCGCGATCTTCGAGGCGGTGCACGGGAGCGCGCCCGACATCGCCGGCAAGGGCATCGCCAACCCGGCGGCACAGATGCTCGCCGCGGCCATGCTGCTGGACCACATCGGCGAGACCGCGCACGCCGGCCGCCTCCGTGCCGCCCTCGAGGCGGTCATCGTCGAGGACAACGTCCGCACCCGCGACCTCGGCGGGAGCGCCTCGACCCGCGAGTTCGGCGATGCGGTTGCCAACCGGGTTCGCTGAGGTCCCCTGCGCCCGCTGCGGGACGTTCACGAAGGGCCTCCAGTTCGGCGAGCTCTGCCCCGATTGCCTGCGGATCCGGTCGGCGCGTGCAAGTCGCATCGCCAGGCTCATCTCCCTCGCGGTGACGGCGCTCAGTGCGGCGTACGTCGCCCAGCGCCTCCCGCCCACGCCGACCGCGCGCCTCTGGGCCGCGGCCGGCGTGGTGCTGCTCTATCTCGTCTCGCGCCGGGTCGTGCGGAAAGTGGCCATGCAGCTGCTGCGCGACTGACGCTCACCGGAGAACGGAGTTCCAGATGAGCCACATCGGTGGTGTCGCCCTGCTCGCGGCCCTCTGCGCCGCGGGCGCAGTGTCCGCCTCCCCGCTCGCCGCGCAGGCGGGCGTCACCATCTACAACGACGGGCGCGTGCTGGTGCGCCGGAGCTTCCCGCTCCGGGTGCCGGCCGGCGCGTCCACCCAGTCGGTTGGTGTCGGCACCGCCGATCCGTCCACCTTCTTTTCGCTCGACCCCGACGTCACCATCGAGGGCGCCACCTACGACGCCGCAGTGGACGAGCCGAGCGTGCTCCGTCGCTCGGTCGGGAAGCGGCTGGTGTTCCGGACCGGGTCGGGGTGGCGCGACGGCGTCCCGGTGACCGACACCGTGAGCGCGCTGGTCCTCGGCGTGGATCCGCTCCGCCTGCGCATGCCGGACGGCCGGGTGATGTTCTCGATGCCCGGGCAGCCGCAGTATCCCGCCGACCTGGTGCTGGCCGAGCCGGCGATGTCGGTGCGGGTCGAGAGCCGGGCCGCGAAGGAAGCGCTGCGGCTGGGGTATTTTTCGGCAGGCGCCGGGTGGCAGGCGGCGTATGCGATCATTCTGGAGGGTCGAGGCGGTCAGGACGGTCGGGACGGTCAGGGAACCGCACGCGTGACCGGGCAGGCGGTGCTGATGTCGAATGCGCTGCGACTGGATGATGCCGAGGTGCAGCTTCTGGCGGGGAGCGTCTCTCGTGCCGACGCGCCCCCCATGGCCCGGCTCGAAGGCCGGGCGGCGGCCCAGATGATGGACATGGCCGCGGCGAAGGTCGCCGAGCAGCGCGTCGGCGAGTTCCACCTCTATTCGCTCCCCGGCCGCCATTCGCTGCTGCCGGGCCAGACCACCACCGTAGCCCTCTTCGACCCGGCCAGCACGCCCTCCGAGAGGAACTATGTCGTCCGTGGGCAGATCCCCTTCTGGGGCTACCTCCCGCAGCAGCCCGAGGAGGGCGAGGTCCCGGTCGAGGTGAGCTACACGCTCAAGCGGGCCCGCAAGACCGACTTCGGTGACCGCCCGCTCCCCGGCGGCGTCGCCCGCCTGTACCAGGCCGACAGCGCCGGCCGGCTCCAGCTCGTCGGCGAAGCGTCCATGGACCACACGCCCGCGGGCGAGGACCTTCGCCTCTCGGCGGGCACGGCGTTCGACCTCACGGCGAAGCGCATCCAGACCACGTACACGACGCGCCGCGACAGCGTCGGTGCCGGCCGCTGGCGCACGCTCGCCGACGCCGGCTACCGCGTCACCATCACCAACGCCACCGACAGCGCCGCCACCGTGGACGTGCTCGAGCAGCGCGGCGGCGAGTGGCGCGTGCTCACGAGCTCGGTGCCGGGCGAAAAGGTCTCGTCCACGCTCACCCGCTTCCGGGTCACCGTGCCCGCACGCGGCGAGGCGATTCTCACCTATCGCGTGCGGGTGGTGTGGTGAAGGATGTCCGCATCCTGCACCTCTCCGACGTGCACTTCGGCGTCGATGCCCAGCTCGCCCAGCTCGAGGCGATCGAGGACTACGCCCCGACGCTGGAGCTCGACGCCGTCGCCGTCTCCGGGGACCTGACCCAGCGGGCCCGGCACGGGGAGTTCCAGGCGGCGCATGCCATGGTGCGCCGCCTGAAGAAGGTGGCGCCCGTGCTGGTCGTCCCGGGCAATCACGACGTCCAGTGGTGGTCGAGCCCCTTCCACCTGCTCGGCACCCGCCGCCTCTATGCCAAGTACCGCCGCTGGTTCGGCGAGGAGCTCACGCCGACGCTGGAGGTCCCCGGTGCGGTGATCGCCGGCGCACTCTCGGCGTGGGGCGTGGCGCTCGGCTCGATGACGCCCAACCTCCGCGACCTTGCCGTGAAGGGCCACCTGCCGAAGCGCGAGATCGACCGCATTGCCGCCATCTTCGCCCAGGCGCCCCCGGGCGCGGCGAAGGTCCTCGTGCTGCACCACAACGTGCTGCCCGGCGAGATCTCGGGCCGCATGGGGCTCGCGCACTGGAGGACCGCGCAGGCTCGGCTCGCCGAGCTGGCGCCCGACGTGGTGCTCTGCGGCCATGATCATCAGGAGTCCGCGGCGCAGGTGGGCGGCACGCTCGCGGTGAGCACTGCGAGCACGCAGACCTCGCGCACCCGGGGCGGGCGCCCGTCGGTCTTCAACCTGGTGCGCATCTACGCCACCGGCGTCGAGGTCCGCCATTTCCGCTGGGACGGCGAGGCGGGAAGCTTCACGCCGTCCGACAGCGCGTCCTTCGCGCGGTCGGCGCAGCAGGCGCCGGTCGTGTCGGTCGCCGGGCTGGGCCAGCCCTGATGGTGGATGCCGTCCTGCACGAGCGGCTCGTCCGCCTCGGCCTCCGGGGCGTGACCGAAGTGCGCACCCATCGCAACCGCGTCGTCATGCTCAGCCTTCGCGGGACGGTGCTGCGCATCCACGCCGGGTACGCCGCCGCGCCCGACCCTGTGCTCGACGCCGTGGTGCGCTACCTCAGGCCGTGGACGCGGCGCGCCGCCCGCCAGGCCGCACAGGCAGAGTTCCTCGCCTTTCCCGCGGAGGCGCATGCGCCGTCCCGCGAGCGCCGGCGGCGCCCTCCGCGCCTCCTCCCGGGCGACGCTCCGCTCCTCGAGCGGCTGCGCGAGGCGCACCGGCGCCTCAACGACCTCCACTTTGGCGGTGCCCTCGGCGAGATTCCCATCCGCATCTCGACCCGGATGCGCACCCGCCTCGGCGAAGTGTCGCTGCATCCGCTGACCGGCATGGCAGAGGAGATCGGGATGAGCCGGCGCCACCTGCGCCACGATGCGTGGGACGAGGTGGAGCACACCCTGCTGCACGAGATGGTGCACCAGTGGCAGGCGGACACGGGGCAGCCAGTGGATCACGGACCCGGGTTCCGCCGGAAGGCACGCGAGGTCGGCGCGCTGCCGAGGGCGCGCCGGCCGGCGATTCGCGGGTAGCCTCGGCCGTCTGGCGCGCCGGCCGTACGAGCCATAGCTTCGGGAATCCCGCGGTACGCGGCGCAGCATCCCCCGAATGGCCCGTGGTCCCGACATGAAGGCTTTCGCGCTTGCAGTGCTCGCGGCTACCATGTCCGGCCCGGCCGTGTCCGGCTCCGCCCCGGAGCCGGTGCCCGTCATCCCCAACGACAACCGGACCTCAGCCGGCACCCTCCGGGGCGAAACGCTCGAGGTGAGCCTGGTGCTCGACCTCGCGACCTGGCGTCCGGAAGGCGCGGACGGCCCCGCGGTCGTCGTCCCGGCACTCGCCGAGGCGGGAAAGCCCCCGCAGATCCCGGCGCCGCTCATCCGCGTCCCGGCCGGCACAGTCATCCGCGCCACCGTGCGCAACGCGCTCGACTCCGCCTATGTCCTGCAAGGCCTGTTCACGCGCCCGGGCAGGGACGGAGATACCTTGCACGTCGCGCCCGGTGCCAGTCGGAGCGTCACATTCCCCGCCGGCGCTCCAGGCACCTACCTCTACGCCGCAGTGCCGCTCGGCTACGCGCCGCCCATTGGCCCCGACGACCGTGGCGGCGAGCGCGAGCAGGCGGCCGGCGCGCTGATCGTGGACCCGCCCGGCGGGTCTCCCGCGGACCGGGTGCTGGTCATCAACATCTGGGGCGACCCGGTGGATTCGGCCGGCTACCGCAACGCGCTCGCGATCAACGGCCTCTCCTGGCCCGCCAGCGAGCGCATCGACGCGATGACCGGCGACACGCTGCACTGGCGCGTGGTCAACGCGAGCCAGCGCGTGCATCCGATGCACCTGCACGGCTTCTACTTCGAGATGGAGGGCCGGGGCACGCTGTCCGCGGACCGGACCTTCCCGCCCGCGGAACGCTGGCTCGCCGTCACCGAGAACATGCGGCCCTACACGACGATGGCGATCACCTGGGTGGCCGAGCGTCCCGGCAACTGGCTGTTCCACTGTCACCTCGCTTTCCACGTCGTGCCCGCCACCCGGCTCGGCGCCGCAGTGATGACGCACGACGGGCTCACTCATGAGGCGATGTCACACGATGCGGCGAAGCACATGGCCGGGCTCGTCGTCGGCATTCGGGTGCGGCCGCGCCCCGGCTACGCGGATGCCTCGCGCGAAGGTGCCGCCGAGCTGCGCCTCTTCGCGCAGGAAGGACGGCGGCGCGGCCACGCTCCGCGCACGATGAGCTACGTGCTGCAGCAGGGCGATCGCGCGCCCGTACCCGATTCGGTCGCGGTCCCGGGCACCGTGATCGTGCTGGCCCGCAACCGCCCCGCCGACATCACGGTCGTCAACCGCCTGCGGGAGCCCGTCGCGGTGCACTGGCACGGCCTCGAGCTGGAGAGCTGGTCGGACGGGGTGGCGGGGTGGAGCGGTGCGGACAGCGTGGTGGCGCCGGCCATCGCGCCCGGCGACTCGTTCCGCGCGAGGCTGACCGTGCCCCGGGCCGGCACGTTCATCTATCACACGCACATGAACGACATCGAGCAGATCACCTCGGGTCTCTACGGCGCGATCGTCGTGCTCGAGCCGGGGCAGGTGTTCGACCGCACGACGGACCATGTGTTCGTGATCGGCTGGGACGGCGAGGAGCCCGACCAGGCGACCGGCGCCCCGCGCGTGCTCATCAACGGCGACTCGGTGCCGCCGCCGCTCCAGCTGGCGGCCGGCCGGGCCCACCGGTTCCGCTTCGTGAACATCAGTCCGGCGGCCGTCCAGACCATCCAGCTCTGGCGCGACACGACGCAGCTCGAATGGCGGCGCCTGGCGGTGGACGGCGCGGACCTCGCACCGTCCCAGGCGAAGGTCGTGCCGGCGCTGCACCGCATCGCCGTCGGCCAGACGGCGGATTTCGAGGTACGCCTGGCCCCCGGACGCTACCGCCTCACCTGGCGGACCGCACCCCGGCTTCCACCGGTCGAACAGCAGCTCGTCGTCCCCGGGGACGACTGACGGAGATCCCGCATGCCGACCCAGACCACGCCCGTGACCGGCCCGCAGTCGATCACCCTCGGCGACATGGGCATGCGCCCGCGCGACTCCGACCTGGATTTCTTCGGCCTGACGCACCGCGGCCGGGTGCGCACCGAGAACCAGGACCATTTCCTCGTCTGCACCGTGCACCCGCAGGCGGTGGTCCACGGCAGCAGCCTCCCGTCCGTCGATTCGCTCCCGCTCCGGGGTGAGCGGCTGGCGACGATCATGCTCGTGGCGGACGGCGTCGGCAGCGGGGCCGAGGGCGGGGAGGCGAGCGAGCTCGCGGTGGCGACGATCACGCGGTACGTCACCTCGACGCTCCGCTCCTATCACGCCGCCGGCTCGGCGTCGGACGAGGAGTTCCTCGAGTCGCTTCGCGCGGCAGCGCTCGAGGCCCACGCCGCCGTGGTCGCGGAGGCGGCGCACCGCCCCGGGGCGAAGATGGCGACCACGCTCACGCTCGCCGTGGCGGTCTGGCCGTGGATGTACGTGACCCAGGTGGGCGACAGCCGCTGCTACCGGTTCTGGCAGGGCGAGCTGACCCAGATCACCCGGGACCAGACGGTGGCGCAGAACCTGGTGGACCAGGGGATCCTGCCGGCGGACCGCGCGGAGAAGTCGCCGTTCTCGCATGTGCTGGCCAGCGCGATCGGCGGCGGGGAGGCGACGCCGGTGGTCTCGCGCATCGACATTCCCACCGGCTGCGTGGTCTTCCTCTGCAGCGACGGCCTCACCAAGCACGTGTCCGCCGACGAGATCTCCCGGCACATCGGCACCATGGAGTCGTCGGAGCAGCTCTGCCGCACGCTGCTGGACCTCGCGCTCGAGCGGGGTGGGAGCGACAACGTCACCATCATCTCCGCGCGCGCGCGGGTGCGGGACGCGGGATCGTCCTAGGCGGCCGCCGGACGGAGATACGCTCCGAGCGCGCGGGTGAGCGGCAGCGCCGCGAGCAGGAGCAGGGCCGCCGCCCAGTAGGGCACGCCGACGCCGAACCGGTCCATCAGCAGCCCCGCCGCCACCGGGAAGACCACGCGCGAGACCCCGCCCCAGGTGTGCTGCACGCCCATGTAGAGCCCGCGGTCTCCGGCCGGCACCACGCGTGAGAGCAGGCTGGTCACGCAAGGGAACAGAAATGCCGTGCCGAGGGGCATCAGGGTGAACCCGAGGATCAGCACCGGCCAGCCGTGCGCGAGGCCGGTGGCCGCGAGGCCGGCAGCGAGCAGCACGATCCCGAGAGCCGAGAGCCGTGCCTCGCCCAGCCGGTCCACCATGCGCCCGAGCACCAGTGTCCGCACGATCACGCCCATCCCGCCCAGGTACATCACGAAGTAGCCGACGTTCTCCTCGGTCACGGCGAGCCGCTCGGAGAGGAGAAGGGGCGCGATCTGGATCGTGCCGTAGAACGCGCCGATGCCGATCGCGTACAGCCAGATGAGCCGCGACGCCGGCTCCCCCGGGTGGAGCGCGACGTGCATGATGGCGGCCCGTCCCGTGGTCGTCGGCCTGAAGGCCTCGCGCTCGGCGGTGGTGAGCGGCTCGCGCGATTCGCGCAGGTAGCGCCAGGCGAACGCCGCGACGAGGAGCGACAGCGCCGCCGCGCCGATGCCCGGCGCCGTGCGGCCGCCCAGACTGATCATCGCCGATCCGAACGCCGGGCCGACCACGGCGCCGAGGCTGGTGACCGCGGAGAGCCAGCCGAGGCTGTGGGTCCGGCGCTCCGGCGCGGAGGCGTCGGCCACGTACGCCTGCACCACGCCGATGGTCCCCGCGCCCATCCCCTGGATCAGCCGGGAGGCGAGCAGCACGACCACGGAGTTGGCAAAGCCGAAGATCAGATAGGCGACGGCCGTGACGATGAGCCCGGCGAGGATGGCGGGGCGCCGCCCGTACCGGTCCGACAGTCGGCCCCACGCCGGCGCCACGATGAGCTGGGCCAGCGAAAACGCGGACACGAGCAGGCCCACGATGGTGGCGCTCGCGCCGAACTCGGTGGCGTAGAAGGGAAGCAGCGGCACGATCATCGCCAGGCCGACCATGTCGACGAAGGCGGTGATGAAGAGGATGAGCAGCTTGCCGCGCATGGCGGGAATCATGGAGACGGGCGTATCTTGCGTCCATCCCCCGACCCCTGGACCGATGACGCTTCCGGATCGCCTGGTCACTGCCCTGGCCGACCGCTACGCCTTCGAGCGCGAGCTCGGCCAGGGCGGGATGGCCACCGTGTACCTGGCGGACGACCCGAGGCACGGCCGCAAGGTCGCCATCAAGGTCCTGCGCCCCGAGCTCGCGGCCACCATCGGGCCGGACCGCTTCCTGCGCGAGATCCGCATCGCGGCGCAGCTTCAGCATCCCCACATCCTGCCGCTGCTCGAGTCGGGCGAAGCCGACGGATTCCTCTACTACGTCATGCCCTACGTGGACGGCCAGTCGCTGCGCGACCGGCTCGCGCGGCAGGGCGAGCTGCCGGTGCACGAGGCGCTCAAGCTGCTGGTCGAGATCGTGGACGCGCTCGGTTACGCGCACGGGCGCGGCGTGGTGCACCGCGACGTGAAGCCGGACAACGTCATGCTGTCGGGGCGCCATGCCCTGGTCATGGACTTCGGCGTGGCCAAGGCCGTGAGCGAGGCGAGCGGCCGGAACCAGCTCACCACCGCCGGCGTCGCGCTGGGCACGCCGGCCTACATGGCGCCGGAGCAGGCGGCGGCGGACCCCCACCTCGACCACCGCGTGGACATCTACGCGGTCGGGGTCATGGCGTACGAGCTGCTTGCCGGGCGGCCGCCGTTCGTCGGGGGCACGCCGCAGCAGGTGCTGGCGGCGCACGTGACCCAGGCGCCGGAGCCGGTGTCGCGCTACCGGCCCGCCATATCCCCGGCCCTCGAAGCGACCGTGATGCGCTGCCTCGCCAAGCGGCCGGCCGACCGGTTCCAGACCGCGGAGGAGCTGCTGTCCCAGCTCGAGCCGCTGGTGACGCCGAGCGGCGGGATGACGCCGACGAGCACGCGGCCGGTGGAAGGATGGAAGCCGGAGCGGCGGTCGAAGCTGGGCTGGGGCATCGGTGCGGCGGCGGTGCTCGGCCTCGCGGCGGTAGCCTGGATGTTCCGTCCTTCGGCGGACCGCCCCGCTGCGATGCAGCTCGAGCGCTCCCAGCTCACCTTCACCGGCACCGCGTCCATCCCCTCCCTCTCCCCGGACGGCA
>CAMLLJ010000095.1 GCA_946480845.1 uncultured Gemmatimonadota bacterium | reverse complement strand
GGGGCGGTGTTCGCCGGGCGGGCGCTCGGGCTCGCGGCGGTGCTGGCCGCGATCGGTGCCGCCGGGTTCGGGCTCGCGGGAGTCGTGGTGGCGATCGCCGCCGGGACGGCCGGCGCGCTCGGCTACCTGCTGGTGGCGGCCGGCAGCATCGCGGTCGGCCTCGCCGGGCTCGGATTGGGCATCCTCATCGGAACCCTGGCACGCCGGCGCTCGGCGGCGGTGGGGATGGCGCTGGCGGCCTGGTTCTGCCTCGCCGTGCTCTACGACTTCGCCGCCATCGGCGTGCTCCAGTTCACCGGGAGCGGCGAGCCCGGGCCAGTCCTCGTGGCACTCCTCGCCCTGAACCCGATCGACGGTGTCCGCGCCCTGGCCATGACCGGCCTGGGCGCCGACGTCCTGATGGGGCCGACCGGGGCGGCCGTCGTCCGGCTGCTGGGGGCCGGTGGCGGAGCCGCCTTCATCCTCGCTTCACTGCTCGGCGCCCTGGCCCTGCCCCTGGCGGCCGGCCGCGCCCTGCACGCCCGCCGCGACTACTGATCCTGAAGGAAGCTTCACGGTCGCTTTCGGCTCCCTTGGGGGGCCGCGGCCTATCCTCATTCCATCAGCCTGGGGCTGCCGGGAGCCGGCATCCGACGAGGGCTGGAATCGAGGATGGAGCCGAACTGATGCAGAACCGCACGAAGTTCCTCGCCCTGGGTGCCGGGATCGCCGTCGCCGCCATGAGCCTCACCGCCGCGACCCGGCGTCCCGACGTCGAGCGGGTGGATTTCGGGGTGACCCGGACCGCCACGGCGCCGGCCTTCGACGCCTCGGTGCAGCCGGCCACCAATGCGGCGATCAAGGAGTTCCGCATCCCGATGACCCACGACACCATCGAGATCTCCAAGGGCGTGCGCTACGTCGGCTGGACCTTCGGCGGCACCGTCCCCGGCCCGGTCCTCCGCGTCCGCGAGGGCGACCTGGTGCGAATCAACCTGGTCAACGAGGCGGTCGGAATGCCGCACTCGATCGACTTCCACGCCAGCCGGATCCCGATGGACCACGCCATGAAGTCGATCGCCCCGGGCGACAGCCTGAGCTTCGAGTTCGAGGCCACCACCGCCGGCGTCTTCATGGTCCATTGCGGCACGGCGCCGGTCCTCATGCACATCGCGCAGGGGATGTACCTGCCGATCATCGTGGACCCGAAGGGCGGCTGGCCGACCAGGGTGGACAAGGAGTTCGTCCTGGTGCAGAGCGAGTTCTACCCCAAGGCGTCCACCGGGGACACCGCCGTGCGCGAGGGCGACTGGGAGGCGATGCTCGACAACCGCGCGTCCTACGTGGTCTTCAACGGCCGGGCCGACCAGTACAAGGCCGCGCCCCTCGCCGTGGATGAGGGCGACAAGGTGCGGCTCTTCGTGATGAACGCCGGCCCCAACCGGAGCAGCGCCTTCCACGTCGTCGGCGCGATCTTCGACGCGGTCTATCCCGGCGGCAAGCCGTCCGAGGTGATCCACGGCCTGCAGACCTGGGACGTGCCGGTGGGCGGCGGGGCGGTCTTCGAGACCACCTTCGAGAAGGGGATGAGCGGCGAGGGCACCTACGCCTTCGTGACCCACGCGTTCGCCGATGCCAGCAAGGGCGCCGTCGGGCTCATCAAGGTGGGCAATCCGGCCCAGATGGCGGCGGGCCACTGATGGAGGGACAGGCAATGAAGGAGGAAGCCATGCTCGAGCTCCGGCCCGACATGACGGTGAACGACCTGCTGCGCGAGGAAGCTCGCGCAGCAGCGGTGCTCAACCGCCTGGGGATCGACACCTGCTGCGGAGGAATGCTGAGCCTCGATGAGGCGAGCCGCAATGCCGGCACCACCGCGGACGCGGTGATCGAGCAGGTCCTGCATGCCGCGCGCGGGGACCGGGCATGAACGGCTACCTGCCGGGCGAGATCGCCCGCGAGGCGAAGTCCTTCAACCCGTCGAAGCCGGCGATGGCGCTGATCCACGATTCCGACGATGCGCGCGTGGTCGTGTTCCGCATCGCCCCGGGCCAGGCCGTCGAGCGGCACGTCACCCGCTCCTCCGTCGTGATGCAGGTCCTCTCGGGCTCCGGCACCGTGAGCGGTGCCGACGAGGAGCGCCAGGTGAGCCCCGGCATGATGCTCACCTTCGTTCCGGGCGAGTCGCACGGCATGCGAGCCGTGGACGAGGAGCTCGTCATCCTCGCCACCATCGCGCCCCGCCCGGGCGCGCGCTGAAAGGCCCGCCATGGAGTGGTTCGTCCGCGCCTTCCTCAAGTCGGCGCTCGTCGCCCTCGGCCTGGGCGTGACGCTCGGGCTGGGGATCGCCGGCCATCCGCAGTGGATCGTCTACCGCCCCGCGCACGTGCACCTCAACCTGCTCGGCTTCGTGACGATGATGATCTACGGGGTGGCCTACCACGTGATCCCCCGCTTCACCGGCGCGCCGCTCTACAGCCGCCGGCTGGCGGGGGCACACGTCTGGACCGCCACCACCGGCCTCGCCGCCATGGTGGCGGGGTTCCTGCTGCTGCCGCACCTCCCGCGCGAAGGGCGCTGGGTGCTCGTGGCAGGCGGCCTCCTGAGCGTCGGCGCGGCCTATCTCTTCATCGTGAACATCTGGCGCACGCTCAATGCTGCCCCGCGGCCGGCCCGGCAGGCGCCGACCCCGGCTCGGCCGCTCGCAGTACTCCAACAGCGCCCTTAGTCGCATCGGCAAAGGCGTGGGTGACGAAGGGATATTCCCCCGCCTCGCGCAGCCGCGTCTCGAAGATCGCGCCGCCGCCCACCGGGACGTTCACCGTCTGGACGCCCCGGAGCGGCGTCGTCGTGGCCCCGTCCTCGAACACCTGCGAGAAGATCCCGCCCACCACGTGGAACGACGAGATCCGGTTGGGGCCGGCGTTCACCACGTACATCCGCACCAGCTCGTTGGGCCGCACCTCGAGCGGATGCTCCGCATACTGTGACGCCCGCCCGTTGAAGACGACGTGGTCCGGGGCCAGGCCGAGCATCCGGTTCCAGTCGATCGAGTAGATCCCCTGCGGGTCGGGCCGCGGCGTGAGGTAGAACTCGCTCTGCACCAGCACGAACTCCTTCGCCGGCGGCCGCGGCGTCGCCGGGTCCACGATGAAGGCGCCGTACATGCCGTTGGCGATGTGCAGCGCGACCGGCGCCGTGCCGCAGTGGTACATGAAGGCGCCCGGCACCCGCGCCACGAACCGGTAGCTGATCGAGTCGTTCGGCATCAGGTTCCGGTAGTACTTGTCCGGGGCGATCTCGGCCGCGTGGAAGTCGAGGCTGTGCGGGATCGCGGCCCGGTTCACCAGGGTGAAATCCACCGTGTCGCCCTGGCGCACGCGGAGCACCGGTCCCGGCACCTGGCCCGCGAAGGTCCAGGCCGCGTACCGCTTGCCGGCGGCAATCTCGATCGTCGTGTGCGTCATCTCCAGCCGGACGCGGTGCAGGCGGCCCGGATCGCGCGGGGCGAGCAGTGCCGGCACCGGCGCCCGCACGCCCGGGGCGCCGATCGGCGCCTCGCCGTGCGAGACGTTGGCCGGCGGGTTGGTGTCGGGATGCGCCGCGCGGGACTGGGGCAGCCCGATGGTGCGGGAGCCCTGGGCGGACGCCCCGGTGTCCGATGCGGTGGCGCCGCCGGCCGCGCTGTCGCCCGCGGGCGCGTTGCGGGTGGCCGAGGGCCCGCACGCCGCGGCGAGGGCGAGGAGGCAGATGGTACGGAGCGGTCGGTTCACGGGGCCCTCCGGTCGGGGATTCGGGTGCGTGCGTCGAGCATCCTGTCCAGCAACGACCTGCCGCGCGCGTCGCGCGGCGGCGGCATCCCGAGCCACGCGGAGACGGTAGGCGCGGCGTCGATGGTCCGCGCGGGGCCGATGCGGTGCGGCGGGATCGAGTCGGCAGCCGCGCAGAGTATCGTATGCATATCCGGTGCGACCGACGGAAATCCGTGATCCGCGCCGCTGCGCGCGGGGCCGGCAGGCTCGCCCCGCGCATCGCGCGACCAGACGTACCCGGCCGCCGTTTCATAATAGAGCTGTCCGCCGACCAGCCCGCCGCGCCCGAGCGAATCGTCGCCGGTCACGCGCCACGTCTCCGTCACCACCGGGTCGCCGTCGGCACCGCGCACCTTGCGGATCGCCCGCTCGGCGGCCTCGACGACCGCCACCACCGAATCGGCCGGCACGATCCCGCCGAGCCAGTCGGTGGTGTTGACGGTGATGTAGAGCCCGTCGGGCGAATAGGCCCGGGTGCGGCGCGGGTCCACGCGGCCCGAATCGTCGAGCACCAGGAACCCCGCGTCCCGCAGGGCCGCGTTGGGCCGGAAGGCGCGCCAGGTGGGCCGCATGCCATGGTCGCCGGAAACGACCAGCAGGGTACGGCTTCCCTGCGCGGCGAGCCGGCGCAGCTGCGCGAGCCGGAGATCGACCAGCTCCCACGCGCGCGCGCGGAGCGGTGCCACCGCGCGGGCGAGCGCGCCGTTGCGCTCCGGCAGGCCGGGCGCGACGTACCCGTACCACATGTGGTCCACTTCGTCGGCCAGCGGGAAGTAGTCCACCATCAGGTCGGGGTCCCGCGCCCAGCCCCATTCGCTCCCGCGCATGAACTGCCGCGTCACCAGCTCGAGGCTCTCGAGGTAGCGCCGCTCCGCCTCGCCGTCGCCACCCTGCGCGAGCGTCGGCCCGAGGCCGCCGGAGGCGAGCAGGTCCTGCGCGCCGTTCCCCACCCAGCCGCCGATCGCCTCGCCGTACGCGAGCGCCTCTGCCGGCTGGTTCGAGCCCACGACCGCGAGCGCGGGCTGGAAGATGAGGAAGTCGGTGCCGTCCTCGGCCAGCGCGAAGAGCCGCACCCGGAGCCAGGCCCGCCCGCCCGGCACGTCGAGCGCCAGTGGCGCCGAGAAATGCCGCGCCAGCTCCCGGCCGGCCACCGGCCCCCGCTCGGCAGGGACGACCCGGGCGCGCACGCCCTTCGCCACGTCGCGCGAGCGCGCCGCCAGGACCGCCTCGTACCGGCCCTTTCCATGCAGGAGGCCGAACACCGAGTCGCCGCCGGCGGCCCAGGCGATCTCCTTCGGCGCCACCGTCGAGCCAAGCGACTCGAGTCCGCGCCAGCCGCGCGCGGGACGCGGGGGCGACGACGCCGGCGTGATCGCGAGGTCCTCGCCGTGCGACGCGTCGTAGCCGTTGACGACGAGCGCGTCGGGATCGTCGAGCGGACCCAGCGCCTGCGTCGGATGGTGCGCGAACACCCGCCGCCCGGCCCGCACCGCCGTCACCCAGATCGGCTCGGCGCGAAGCGCGGCGGGCGAGTAGCCGGAGATCCCCTCGGTGATCGCATGCTCGCCGCGCGGCAGGCGTGGCTGCCAGTTTGCGGCGACGCCGTTCACGTCGCCGTACGCGCCGGTCCAGAGCGACGCGTGCGACGGCGACGTCTTGCTCGGCCATGCGGGGAGCGCGTAATCGGCACAGGCCGCCTCGGCGAAAAGCGCGCGGAAGTTGGGGATTGACGCGGGGGGCACGGTGCGGAGCGCCCGCTGCTCGTTCATCGCGTCGAAACTCACGAGGATGGCGCGGCGGCGTTCCGGCGGCCGGTCACCTGCAGCAGCACCGGCCGCCGGGCCGACAGGCGAGCGCGCCCCCGGAGCGCACGCGACGAGCAGGGCGAGCACCAGCGATCCCGGCCACAATGCGCTCATCAGGGCGTCAGACGACGATCAGCTCGTTCTGGTAGTCCGTCGGCGTCACGTCGAGGCCGTCGGCCCGCGCGTGCGCGTTGACCTCGCTCCGGAGCCCGATCTCGCCCGGGATGTAGATCCCCGGCTCGATCGAGAACCCGGAGCCCGGCAGGATGCGGCGGGTGTCGAAGCTCTCGGTGTAGTCGATGGTCGGCCCCGAGCCGTGCAGGCCCACGCGGTCGATCGAATGCCCGGTGCGGCAGATGATCCGGTCGCCGTACCCGGCCGCGTCGATCACGCCGCGCGCGGCACGGTCCGCCTCGGCGCCGCTCACCGGCTCTCGCGCCTCGAGCCGCGCGCGGAGCAGGTCGATTGCGACGTCGCGGGCGCCGCGCACGATGCCCCAGAGCTCGGCCGCTTGCGCGGTGGGCGCCCCGAACGACGCCATCCACGTCTGGTCGGCATAGACGCCCCCCGGCTCCTTTGCCCAGAGGTCGAGCAGCAGCAGCGCGCCCGGTACCAGCGGCGTCGATCCTTCGGCGGGCGCTTCGTAGTGCGCGCGTGCCGCGTGCTCGCCGTACGACACGCTGGGCGACGACTCGGTGACGAGCCCGGCCCGCTCGATCCGCTCCAGCACCCAGGCGGTGAGCGCGTGCTCGGTGAGCGGCTCGGCTCCCCGCGCGCTTGCTCCCGCATGTGCGAACGCCTCGCGCGCGATCGCGGCGATCGCCTTCGCCGCGCGCTGGTGGCTGGCCAGGTCGTCCGCCGTCCACGCCGAGCAGTAGCGCGTCACCAGCTCGGCGGAGGAGACGACGGTGGCGCCCGAAGCGCGGACCAGCTCGAGCGTGCCGCCGGGCACGTAATCGCCGTAGGGGATGTCCCCGCCGGGCGAATGCTCCATCGCCATGGTGCCGCCGTTCACCAGCTGCTGCAGGTGCGCGGTCAGCTCCTCCCGCCGCACCCAGACGATGCGCCTCCACTCGCCGGGCCATTCTCGCCAGAGTTCGGCGTCCACCGCGTGCACCAGCGCCACCGGCTTCCCCGCGCGGGGAATCAGCACGTACTGCCGGCGCGAGCCGACGATCTCGGGCCCGATCACCGCCGCCATGATGGGGTTGATGCCGCGGAAATCGAACAGCAGCCATCCGTCCACTGGCTCGTCGAGCGCAGCGAAGACGGCGTGGAGGGCGGGAAGTGCGGAGGGGGTGAGCATGGGAGGGAACCTAGGCTGGATCGGAGTACCTTGGAAGGCGTGTCGATATCCGGCGGCGCCGTTCGACGTAGGGGTGAGGACATGATGGAGCGCGGCGGGCACTTCGCCGAAACCATTACCGGACAAGGAGTTTACCATGCGGTTCATGCTGATGATCAAATCCAACAGGGACACCGAGGCCGGGGTCATGCCCAGCGAAGAGCTGCTCACCGAGATGGGGAAGTTCAACGAGGAGATGGC
Source organism: uncultured Gemmatimonadota bacterium (assembly GCA_946480845.1). Next base: position 3,082 of record CAMLLJ010000095.1, on the reverse strand, counting down.
CAGGGCCGGGATCATGCTGGCCGGTGAGGGCCTGCATCCCAGCTCGAAGGGCGCCCGCGTGAAGTTCTCCGGCAGCAAGCGGACCGTGGTGGACGGACCGTTCGCGGAGGCGAAGGAGCTGATCGCCGGATTCTGGCTGATCGAGGTGAAGTCGAAGGAGGAGGCGATCGAGTGGGTGAAGCGCGTGCCGAACCCGACTGGCGAGGACGGCGAGATCGAGATCCGCCAGGTCTTCGAGACGGAGGACTTCGGCGACGCGGCGACACCGGAGCTCATCGCCCAGGAACAGCGGCTCCGCGAGCAGACGGCGGCACGGAGGGGGCGCTGACATGCGTTTCATGGCGCTGCTCCGCAGCGACCCGGCCGGTCCGGGCGGGCCTCCGCCGCAGGCACTGATGGAGGCAATGGGGGAGTTCATCCAGGAGGGGTTCGCGTCCGGTGTGCTGGTGGATACGGGCGGGCTCCGGGCAGGTGGCGCGCGCGTGCGGCTCAGCGGCGGCAGGGTCCGCGTGACCGACGGTCCCTACGCCGAGGCGAAGGAGATCATCGGCGGATACGCGGTGCTCGAGTGCCCGTCGCAGGAGGAAGCCGTCGCCGTTGCGGTGCGGCTCATGGAGCTGCACCACCGGCACTGGCCTGCATGGGAGGGCGAGTCCGAGGTCCGGCCGATGGACCAGGTCCCCGCGCCGGCCTGAGCGGCCGGCCGCTTCAGCACACTGACTGGGAGGCTGCAATGCGATTCATGATGCTGATGATCCCCGGGGGCTACGAGACCGCCGCGCCCGGCACGCTGCCCGACGCCGAGGGCGTGGCCGCGATGATGAAGTACAACGAAGCGCTGCAGGCCTCGGGCGTCCTCATTTCCTGCGAGGGCCTGCATCCGCCTTCCATGGGTGCGCGGGTCTCGTTCGCGGGCGGAAGGCCCCGGGTCACCGACGGGCCCTTCGCCGAAGCGAAGGAAGTGCTGGGCGGGTTCTGGCTGATCCGGGTCGAGTCCCGCGACGAGGCGATCGCATGGGCGAAGCGCTGCCCTGCGGGCCCGAACGAGGTCATCGAGATCCGCCAGGTGCAGGAGATGGAGGACTTCCCTCCGGACGTGCAGAAGGCGGCCGCGGGCTTCGAGGCGATGCAGGGGCGCTGACGGCCTTGCGGTGACGACCGCCGGTCGCCTGATTGGGGGCCATGACGGCCTCCGACGCACATCGGGCGATCGACGCGGTCTGGCGCATCGAGTCGGCGAAGCTGATCGCCGCGCTCACCCGGCTGACGGGCGACGTGGGCACGGCGGAAGACCTGGCGCAGGACGCGCTGCTCGCGGCACTCGAGCGCTGGCCGGAGTCGGGCGTGCCGGACAATCCCGGCGCCTGGCTCATGGCCACCGCGAAGCATCGCGCCATCGACCTCTTCCGCCGCAACCGCCGGGTGGACGAGAAGCACGAGATCCTCGGCCACGAGCTGGACGCGGAGCGCGGGAGCCGGGCGCCCGACCTCGACGCCGCGCTGGACGATTTCATCGGCGACGACCTGCTCCGCCTGCTCTTCATCTGCTGTCACCCCATCCTCTCCACCGACGCGCGCACCGCACTCACGCTCCGGCTCCTCGGCGGGCTCACCACCGAGGAGATCGCGCGCGCGTTCCTCGCGCCCGTGCCGACCATCCAGCAGCGGATCGTGCGCGCCAAGAAGACGCTGGCCGACGCGAAGGTGCCGTTCGAGGTGCCTCGGCCGGAGGAGCTGCCCGAGCGGCTCGCGTCGGTGCTCGAGGTGGTGTACCTGATCTTCAACGAGGGCTACTCGGCCACGGCGGGCGAGGACTGGGTGCGGCCGGAGCTCTGCCAGGATGCGCTCCGGCTGGCGCGCATCCTCCAGGGGCTCGCGCCGGAGGAGCCTGAAGTGCACGGGCTCGCGGCGCTGATGGAGATCCAGGCCTCGCGGCTGCGTGCGCGGGTGGGCCCCGGCGGAGAGCCGGTCCTGCTGCTCGACCAGGACCGCGGCCGCTGGGACCGCGTGCTGATCGGCCGCGGGCTCGAGGCGCTCTCGCGCGCGGAACGGCTGGGCGGTGCGCTCGGGCCCTACGCGCTCCAGGCCGCGATCGCGGCATGCCACGCGCGAGCCCGGACCGCGGCGGAGACCGACTGGGCGCGGATCGCGGCGCTGTACGATGCGCTGGCGCGGGTCACTCCGTCGCCGGTGGTCGAGCTCAACCGCGCGGTGGCGCACGGCATGTCCGATGGGCCCGCGGCGGGGCTCGCCATCGCCGACGCGCTGGTCACGGCGGCGGCGCTCAAAGGGTATCACCTGCTGCCCGCCGTGCGCGCCGACTTCCTCGCCCGCCTGGGCCGCGCCGGCGAGGCGCGCGCGGAGCTCGAGCGCGCGGCCACGATGACGGAGAACCGGCGGGAGAAGGAGCTGCTGCTGGCGCGGGCCGCGAGCCAGGAGCCCGCCGTGCGATCGGAGTGAAGGTTCCGCAGTACTGGCCTGAAAGGAGCACCCTGTGCCATACAAGGTCGGCGTCTTCGTCGGCAGCCTGTCGAAGCAGTCCATCAACCGCAGGCTCGCCCGCGCGCTGTTCAACCTCGCCAAGGGCGACCTCGAGCTCGAGGAGATCCCCATCGGGAATCTCCCGCTCTACAACCGTGATTTCGACTCGGACTATCCGCCCGAGGGCCGGGCGCTGAAGGAGGCGATCGCGAAGGTGGACGCGCTGATGTTCGTGACGCCGGAATACAACCGCTCGATCCCGGGCGCGCTCAAGAACGCGATCGACTGGGGCTCCCGGCCCTGGGGGACCAACGCGTTCGCGCACAAGCCATCGGCATGCATCGGCACCTCGCCCGGGAAGATCGGGACGGCGGTGGCGCAGCAGCACCTGCGCAGCATCCTCTCGTTCGTGAACTCGCCGGAGCTGGCCCAGCCGGAGGCGTACATCCAGTTCACCGACGGGCTCATCACCGAGGACGGGGTGGTCACCGACGACTCCACTGCGGAGTTCCTGCGCTCCTGGCTCCGCGGGTTCGAGGAGTTCATCTGCAAGGTGACCAGCGTGAACCGGCCGCGGGTGACGGCCTAGCCGCGGCCGCAG
>CAMLLJ010000094.1 GCA_946480845.1 uncultured Gemmatimonadota bacterium | reverse complement strand
GGCCAGAGCAGCAGCTCGCCCGCGCCGAGGCCCATCCCGAGGGCGATGACGGAGGGGCCGATGAGGTGGCGCAGGCGGGGGACGAGCGGGACGTCGTCGTGGCGGAGGAAGGCGGGGCCGGTGCCCGGGTCGGGGAAATCGCCGGTGCGCGGGGCGACAGGGAGTGACGCGTCATCGAGGGGGCGGAAGACGCCATCACGGTACTGGCGCCCCTCGGCCTCGGGAGCGCGGATGGAAGGGGTGGACATGGGCGCGAATGTCGCGCCGGTTGTGCGAGCGCGCAACAGTGTTCTCCGTGCCGAACCCGTTCCTCCGGCAACTCCATTCCGTACTATCGGCCGCTCGATCGCCCCGATAGGATGGGATCTCACTCCGATCATGGGGGGCCGCATGCTCTCGTTCGCCGTCGCGCTGGCGATCGCCGCCGTCTCGGCCGTGCCGCAGCAGGTCGTGCTGCCGGCTCCGACCGGGCCCCATCCGGTCGGCGTGACGGCACGCACGTGGGAGGATGCGTCGAGGGCCGATTCGCTGGACTCGCCGACCGGCCTCCGCCGGGTGCACGTCCTCATCTGGTATCCCGCCCGTTCGAGCAGCGCGGCGCCGGCGGAGTACATCGAGGGCCTGGGCCCGGGGGCCGGCGAGCTGGCGGCGGCCTACACCCGGGTCCGCCCGCACGCGCGCAAGTCGCCGCCGCTCGCGGAGCGCACCGGCCGTGCGCCTGTCCTGGTGCTCGCGCCCGGCCGGATCGCGGCGGCCTCCGACTACACCGCGCTGGCCGAGGACCTGGCGAGCCACGGCTGGATCGTGGTGGGCGTCAACAGCCCGGGACATTCCAAGATCTTCCGGATGGATGGCAACCTCGAGCCCGTGCGCTTCGGCCCGATGCCGCCAAGCAGCTATCCGGACGGGTTCGACCAGCTGCAGGAGCCGATGAACGCGCTGATCGGTGGTGACCTGCGGTTCGCGCTGGCGCAGGTGCAGGCACTCGACCGGGCCGATCCGATACTCCGCGGGCATCTTGCGCTCGACAGCGTCGGCATGCTGGGGCACTCGAACGGCGCGATGGCCGGTTCGCGCGCCTGCGCCGCCGAGCCGGCCTGCAAGGCGTTCCTGGGCATCGAGGGAAGCCAGACACGCGAGATCCGGCTGGGCGGGAACACGAAGCCGTTCGGGCTGGTCTATGGCGAGCAGACGCTTTCGTTCGATTCACAGGGCGTCTTCACCCGCATGCGCGACCATGCCCGCGCACCGTTCACGCTGTACCGCGTGGCGGGGGCCGGCCACAACTCCTTCACCGACCTGCTCCTGGTCCGCCCGACGCTGTTCAATTACCCGATGGCCGCGGAGCGCGGGGTGGTGGTCACGCGGGCGATCGTGCGGGCGTTCTTCGAGCGCCACCTGCGCGGAAACGCGTCGGGCGACTCGTTGATCGCCGGGCTGACCGAGGTCGAGGCGGAACGCATTCGCTGAGACTCGCGGGCCGAGGTGAATGGATGTGTCTTGTTCGGGCGCGGAGACGCGGAGGGCCTCGCCGTCTCCGCGCCCGAACAAGATCTCCATCATCTTCCACTACGCGTTTTCGCAGCTCACGGCCGGGTTCCATGCGGCGAACATGCCGTTCTCGTTCGGCGCCCAGGCCCAGATGTGGATCGCCCAGACTCCCAGGTCCGGCAGGTGCGCGAAGTCGCGGCCCAGGAGCTTCGGCGCAGTCGAGCCCGCCACGTACGGCACGACGTAGTCCACGCCCACCAGCCGCATCGTCCCGTCGGGCTGCGGCTCGTACATCACCAGCTCGGGCTCGAGCAGGTTGATCTCCTCGTTCACCAGGCCGTTGTTGATCCAGTGGAATCCCTGGCCGCCTTCGGCCGAGGAGGCACAGCCGGCCGGGAACTGGACGTCGTAGCCGGCGGCGCGGGCCGCCTCGATGTCATGGAACTTCGCCGTGGCCCGGCGCACCTGGGCGATCGCCTGAAGGTCGGCGGCGCTCAGCTCCTTATGGGTGGGGCTCCCGTGGCCGCGATGCGCGGCCTGGATGGCGGTGCTGCTCGACTCGACGACCGGGGTGGCCGCGTTGCTGCAGGCGGCCAGGAGCCCGACCGCGACCGCAATGGGAAAGCGCTGCATGGTGCCGATCTCCTGTCAGGGGTGAAGGGAGACTGCCCGTACCAGGAGAAAGCCGGAAATGACGCGAAACCGGCTCATCGGGCTCTTGCCGCGGGCGCGGACTGCCGTTTATTCGGGGGGTGACCTCCGCCCGCGACGAGCCCCTCGACCCCGACGCCCGCCTCGACGACGTCTTCACCGCCGTCTACGACGCCCTGCGCCGGGTGGCCCACCGCCACCTGCGTGGCGAGCGGCCCGAGCACACGCTCGGCACTACGGGACTGGTGCACGAGGCCTGGCTCGACCTCGCCCGGCTCGAGCACATCCGCTGGCCCAGCCATGCCTACGTCCTCGCGGCGGCGTCGCGGGCGATGCGGCGGATCCTGGTGGACTACGCCGAAGCGCGGCGCGCGCAGAAGCGGGGCGGTGGCGTAGCGCTCGAGCCGCTGGACGACGCGGTGGCGATGGCCGTCGCTCGCGGCGACGACCTGCTCGCGCTGGACGACGCGCTCGAGCGGCTCGCCGAGGCCAACGTCCGCGCAGCGCGGGTGGTGGAATGCCGGTTCTTCGGCGGGATGAGCGTCGAGGAAACCGCCGAGGCACTGGACACCTCGCCCGCGACGGTGAAACGCGACTGGACGGTGGCGCGCGCCTGGCTCAACCGCGAGCTGGGCGAGTGAACCGGAGCCCGCAGCGGGAGCGCTGGCGGCGGATGGGTGAGCTGCTGGCGGCGGCGCTCGAGCATGAGCCGGCAGAGCGCGATGCGTTCCTGGAGCAGGCGTGCGGCGAGGACGCAGCCCTCCGACTCGAGGTCGCCTCGCTGCTCAGGGCGCACGGGCGCCCCGGGCCGGTGGACCGCCTGGCGGGAAACCTCGCCCCGCTCGCCGAGCGGCTCCGGAAGCCAGCGCCCTCGCTCACCGGGCGCGGCGTCGGGCATTTCCAGGTGCACGAGCGGATCGGCGGCGGCGGAATGGGCGTCGTGTACCGCGCGACCGATACGCGGGACGGACGCACCGTCGCGCTCAAGGTCCTCAAGCCGGCGCTCGACGCCGATCCCACTGCCCCCGAACGGTTCCGCCTCGAGGCGCGCACCGTCTCGGCGCTCGACCATCCGAACATCTGCACCGTGCACGAGATCGGCGAGACCGAGGACGGGCGGCTCTTCATCGCGATGCCGCTCTATGACGGCGAGACACTGACACTCCGGATCGCGCGCGGCGCGCTGCCAGCTGCAGAGGCACTGCCGATCGCGCTCCAGGTCGCGCGCGCGCTCGCCAACGTGCACGCCCGCGGGATCATCCATCGCGACATCAAGCCGTCCAACGTGCTGGTGACCGGCGACGGGACGGTCAAGCTGCTCGACTTCGGCATCGCCAAGCTGGCGGGCGTCTCGCTCACCGGTGCTGCGGCGCCGCCCGGGACGATGTCCTACATGAGCCCGGAGCACCTCGCCGGGAAGGACGTGGACCAGCGCACCGACATCTGGTCGCTGGGCGTGGTGCTGTACGAGATGCTGGCCGGGCGCCACCCGTTCCGGCGCGAGGGAATGGCGCGGGCGGATGTGGTGCGGGCGATACGCGGAGGAAGGTTTGCGAGGATCGGCGTGGGGGAAGTGACGGAGCGGATCCTGGAGAAGGCGCTGGCCAGGGAGCGCAGGGCCAGGTACGGGACGGTGGGGGAGATGGGGAAGGAGATGGAGGAGGGGTTGGGGGTCAGGGGTTAGGTGTCAGGGACCAGGGGCCAGGGGCCAGGGGTCTGCGGCGGGGCAAGTCGCGAAGGGCGAAGAGCGCGTGGCGCTCTCCGAGCCTCCGCAGTCGTCCAGTCAAGTCATTCCACTCACTTCTTCGGCTCTTCGATCTTGAAGATCTCGCGCCGCCCGTGATCGATGAGGTCGTGGTAGCCTTCCATGACCTTCTCGAATGCCTTGTTGTCCTCCTCCGACATCCCCTCGCCGGCCATCATCTTCTCGAAGTCCGCCATGCTGGGCACCTCGAACTCGGACACGAGGGTCCAGAACCGCTCGCCGGAGAAATCGGTCAGGATGCGCGATTTCCCCATGCCGGCGGCCTGCATCAGCTTGTCCATCGCGTGGAACTTCTCGAGCAGGGGGCGGACCTTGCCGGGCTTGCAGTGGAAGATGTCGCGAATGAGCAGCATCGGGGGCTCCTGTGGGTTGAGGGCGTAATCTAGCGCGGCCGCGCCAGCGGAATGGCGGGAGATCGGCACGCCGGTTGCCTCGAGCCTCCTGGCACGCCGCCTCCAGGCCCCCTGGCCCGGGCGCTGCGTGCCCGAATGCGGCATTCCGCCGCAACTTGCCCCTATCCCGGAGGTCGCAGTGCACCGCATCGTCCGTTCGGCGCTCCTGAGCGCCGCCTGCGCGCTGGCGCTGAACGTCACGCCGGCACTCGCCCAGCATCCCCAGACCCGCAACGGCTTCTGGTTCAGCGGTGGCCTCGGCTACGGCTCCCTCGGCTGCGACGGCTGCGACGGCCGCGAGGGCGGCCTGAGCGGAGGCCTCGCGTTCGGCGGCACGCTGAGCGACAAGGTGCTGCTCGCGGTCGGCACCACCGGCTGGACCAAGTCCGAGTTCGGCGGCACCCTGACGGTCGGGACGCTGGATGCGCGGCTGCGCTTCTATCCGATGGTGGCGAGCGGGTTCTTCCTCACGGGCGGGCTGGGGCTCGGGTCGGTGTATGCATCGGTGGATGGGTTCGGGAGCGAAACGGAGTGGGGGCTCGGAGCCGTGCTCGGACTCGGGTATGACTTCCGGGTCGGCAGGAACGTGAGCCTGACGCCGTTCTGGAATGGGTACGCGGTGCAGTCGGGGGATATCGATGCGAACGTGGGGCAGCTGGGGATGAGCATCACGGTGCATTGATGCCGGTGACGTCTAGGTCATTTCGCGTGCGGCTCGCCGCCCCGACATGATCGCGCCTTCCATCGTTGCGTTGTAGCCGGCGCCGCAGGTGGCCTCGCCGGCGAAGTAGAGGGTCCTGGCGAGCGGGGCGGCGAGGGTGCGATGTGCGTCCAGGCCGCCCGCGGTCACCCAGGTGTAGGCGCCCATCGAGAACGGGTCGCCGTTCCAATCGTGGTGATGGAAGCCCTCGAGCTGGCGCATCACGTCCGCGGGGCCCAGTGCGAGGGAGTCGGCGAGGGACGCCACTGCCAGCTCCGCGAGGCGGCCCGAACCGACGCCATCCACGGCCGCCGCGGGCGGACCGCCGGCCCAGCCGGTGATCTGCGGGACCTCCGGGTCGGCGTGGGTCCACCAGACCGGAAACGGCGGCGCGGCACCGAAGAGGAACAGCATCCGGTCGAGGGGGCCGATCTCCCTCCAGAACGCAGTCCGGAAGCGGAGCACCACCTTCACCGCGCGGCCCATCGCGAGCCGGTCGGCGGCGGCGAGCTTCTCGTCGAGTGCAGGCTCGAACCGGATCGCCGGCAGCATCGGCAGCGGCACGGTGATGACCGCGGCCTGCGCGCGATGCCGATCGTGTGACCCGTCCGTCCCCACCGTCGCGACTTCCACCTGCCCCGGCTTCCAGCGCACCTCGCTCACCACCCGGTTGAGCCGGAGGTCGCAGCGCCCCTCGATCGATCCCGCCAGTGCGGAGACAACCCGGCCCGCGCCTTCCAATGCCCGCAGCTCCGACGCGTCCGCCGGCTGGGTCTTCTCGACTTCGACGAGCCACCGGAGGCTCAGCCGCACCGGGTCGGCGGCATGGAATCCCTCGACGTAGGCCAGGAGCTGTTCCCGCGCGTCCGCGTCGGCGGGTTCGGCGCAGCAGGCGTCGAGTGCCTCGACGAGCGTTGGATCGGTGCCCGGCGCGGCGGCACGCTTCGCCCGGGCGATGAGATCGCCGGTGACCTGGGGAAGGTCGTCCAGCTTCTCCCAGCCATTCGAAGCACGGCGGAAGCGCTCGCCCAGGGCGTCGCGAAGCTGCGCGCGGCCCTGGACGAGGATATCGTATACGGCGCCCCCGCCGCCCAGCCACTCGGCGCCGAGGTCCACGGGGCGGGGACCGCTGAGGTCGGTCCAGACGCGGCCGCCGAGGCGATCGCGCGCCTCGAGTACGATGACGTGGTGGCCGGCCCAGACGAGCCGGTCCGCCGCGGCGAGGCCCGAAAGCCCCGCGCCGATCACGATGACGTCCATCTCCATCCTTCCACTCGAGGCGGGTCCGTCCGCATGCGCAGAGACCTGATGATGATTGTGGCGCCTGCCGTAGCCTGCGCGGTGATCGCGAGCACAGGGCGCGCCACCGCGCAGGTACCCGTGGCACGGGATTCGGCTCGCGCGACGCTGCTCGTACCTGATGCCGTGTGGGACGGCGTCGCCGATGCTCCCCAGCGCGGGTGGGTCGTGCTGATCCGCGGCAGCCGGATCGAGGCGGCCGGGCCGGCGGCGCGGGTGACCGCACCCGCCGGCGCCACCCGCGTCGAGATGTCCGGGACGACACTCATACCGGGCCTCATCGAAGGCCATGCACACCTCTTCCTGCATCCCTACAGCGAGGCGCTCTGGGACGACCAGGTGCTGAAGGAGCCGGCCGGATTCCGGATGGCCTCCGCCGTGGCGCATGCGGCCGCAATGCTCCGGGCCGGCGTGACCACCGTGCGGGACCTCGGCAGCGAGGGCGTAGGCAACTTCGACGTGCAGCTCAGGGAGGCGATCGCTGAGGGGATCGTTCCGGGCCCCCGCATCATCGCCACGACACGGGCCATCGTCGCGACGGGCAGCTACGCGCCGAAGCGGACGAACTATGCCTTCGACCCGCCGCAGGGCGCCGAGGAGGCGAGCGGCGTGGACGAGGTGGTGCGGGCGGTGCGCCGGCAGGCCGGCATGGGCGCCGACTGGATCAAGGTCTACGCCGACGCGATCCTCAGCGCAGACGACAAGCCGGTGCCGGCGTTCTCGGCGGCGGAGCTGGCGGCGCTGGTGGCGGCGGCGGACGATGCGGGTCGCCCGGTGGCCGCCCACGCGAGCTCGGCCGAGGCGATGCGCCGCGCCGTGCTCGCGGGAGTCGAGACGATCGAGCATGGTGACGGCGGGACGCCGGAGGTGTTCCAGCTCATGCGCCAGCGCGGGGTCGCGCTCTGCCCGACGCTCGCGGCGTCGGAGGCCTACGCGGAATACTTCGACGGCTGGAAGTACGACGAGAGCGCGATCCCGCCGCGGGTGCAGCAGAGCCGCGCGGCGTTCCGCGCGGCACTCGCGGCCGGGGTGACGATCTGCTTCGGCGGCGACGCCGGCGTCTTCACGCACGGTCAGAACGTGCGCGAGCTGGAGGCGATGGTGCGAGGCGGGATGACGCCACTCGCGGCGATGCGGGCGGCTACGAGCGGCAACGCGAAGATCTTCAAGCTGGACGGCCGGCTGGGCCGGATCGCCGCGGGTCAGCTCGCCGACCTGGTGGCGGTCGAGGGCGACCCCACGCGCGACATCGCGGCCCTCCGGCGGGTGCGCGCGGTGTTCAAGGACGGGGAGGCGTACCCCGCTGCAGGTACATCCGGAGGTACTGCCCCGCGATAACGAGCGACCCCGCGAGCAGCGCCATCGTGCCGGCTCGCGCGATGCCCGGTGCGCCGGCGCCGGCGCCGGCGGCCAGCGTGACGATGCCGAACACCAGCAGCCCGAGCGCGGTCCACGCGGTCGGGTGGTGGACGAGCTCCACCGCGGTCCGCACCCGGGTCGCCCCTTCCTCCCTGCCGTAGAAGTGCAGCCAGACCAGGAACGCGAAGAGCCGGTACCAGATCCCCGTGATGAACACCACCAGCCAGCCCAGCAGCACCAGCACCGCATAGACGATTGCGCCGCGCGCCGAGAAGCCGGGCGTCACCAGGAGCACCACACCGGTGGCGATGGACGCGACCAGCGCGGCGAATCCCGCCATGACATGGCCGAACGCCGGCTCGAGCCGGCGCCGGAGCCGGTGGCGGAAGAACCCAGCGACGAGGAGCACGAAGAGCGCGGCGGCGGACACGCCGAGCAGCGCACCTGCCCACACCGCCGGGGCAAAGCCCGCGAACAGGCCAGCCGCGAGCAGCAGCAGCCCCACCGCGGCCACGGGCCCGATCCAGCGCACCGGCCAATCGGGCGCGCGCCCGGCGACGAGGAACATCGGCAGCATCCGGCTGCCGACGCCCACCGCGGTGAGTCCCGCGAAGCCGAAGGCCGCCAGGTGGAAGTGCGCGGCGATGGCGCCGAGTCGCGTCACCGCCCACCAGCCGAGCGCATCGCCGATCCGGACCGCCGCGATGAGTAGCGCAAAGCCGAGCATGGCGTGGGCCGCGGAGACGTACGCGCCGACGTGCCGGCCCTGCGTCATGCGCCGCCGGTGGGGCAGGAGGTTCCAGGCGACGCACCCGATCGAGCCGAAGAGCGCGAGCCAGCCTGCCGCCTGGAGGACAGGGTGCCAGAACCAGAGGCCCGCGGCGAGCAACGCCACGCCCGCATGCAGCAGCCAGGCGCCGGCCACGCCGACCGGGATGCTGCGCGCAGCCGCACCGAGCGACATGGGATAGAACTGGTAGAGCGCGCCGAAGATCGACGCGGTGATCACGCCGAGGGTGAAGAAGTGGGTGACGGCGAGGACGCGGCGGTCGAGGAAGTTGCCGGCGGCGAGCTCGGGCGCGACGGCGACGAGGCCGGCGGAGCCCAGCACGAGCCAGGCGACCGCGCCGGCGAAGTGGGTACCGGGCAGCCGGAAGGGAGGAGGTGCGATCGGAGGCATTGGGCAATGTAGCCCTGCCTGCCGGCGATTCACCGAACCGCTCGTGCGCCTGCCGGAAACGTCCTATCGGCGGCCGGTACGTTCCCTAGCTTTCAGGGCCGCCCGGCCGTTTCCGTCCGGGCACGTCATCCAGCCTGAGAGGCTCGACATGTCGCCATCGACCACCACTGCGCTGCTGTTCCTCCTCCTGGCCGGCGCCGGCGGGATCGGGCAGGCGCAGGCGCCGGCGCAGGCCCGGCCCGCAGGGCCTCGCTACCCCGTCCGCCCGGCCCCGCTGCCCGAGGCGGAGGAAATCCGTCTCGCCGAAAGCGCGGCGCCGCGCGAGGTGTCCTCGCGCGCCGGCATCTACGTGCTTCGCGCCACGGGACCGGAAGTGGTCCGCCCGAGCGCCAACGGCGTCATGTGCATGGTCGCTCGGGACCTGCATGAAGGCAGCCGCTATCCGATCTGCTACGACGCCGAAGGGAGCCGGACGCTCATGCAGCAGGAGCTCCTGGAGCTGCGGCTCCGGGTCGAGGGAAAGTCGGAGCCCGAGGTGAAGGCGGCCGTGGCGGCGGCATGGACCGACGGCACCCTGAAGGCGCCGGCGCGCACGGCGCTCGCCTACATGATGTCGGCGCACCAGGTGCTGTTCACCTCCCCGGACTCCTCGGGCCGCCACGTCGGGCCGTGGCGCCCGCACCTCATGATCTCGGCGCCGGGTGCACGCGGGACGGACTTCGGGCTGGCGCACGAGTCGGCGATCCAGACGATCTCGGTGGAGCGGGAGGGGATGCCAGGGGCGCAGCTGGTGGTCGTGGTGCCCGCCTGGGCGGACTCAACGGCAGGCCGCCGCTGACCGGGCGTGGCGGGTCTTGCGCCTTCGGGGTTTGTTCGGTATGGTAGCGACCCACCCTGATTCAGGAGGCGGTCATGACGGTCAAGGCGAAGCCCGATGGGTACCACACGCTGACACCCGCTCTCACCATCGAAGGTGCGGCCCGGGCGATCGACTTCTACAAGAAGGCGTTCGGGGCCGAGGAGACGATGCGCTTCGAGCACGGCGGCACCGTCGCGCACGCCGAGCTCCGCATCGGAGACTCGGTGTTCATGATCGGCGAGCCGTGGCCTGAGGCCGGCAACAAGTCTCCGGCCGCGCTGGGTGGGTCCCCCACGGGACTCATGCTCTACACCGACGACGTGGACCAGCTGTTCGCCCGCGCGGTGGCCGCGGGGGCCACGGTAAAGTCGCCGGTCACCGACCAGTTCTACGGCGACCGCTCCGGCAACCTGTCCGATCCCTTCGGCCACAACTGGACCATCGCTACGCACAAGGAAGACGTACCGATGGACGAGATGATGAAGCGGTTCAGGGAGATGATGGCGGGGGTGTAGGCGGGACGGTCGGGACGGTCAGGACGGTCGGGACGGTCAGGACGGTCGGGACGGTCGGGGCGGTCGGGGCGGTCGGGAATGAGACGGAGAACCT